>JAYSYM010000570.1:0-9895 GCA_043727635.1 Bdellovibrionales bacterium
CCCCACTCCAAGCCACTGCGTAAGCGATAACCGCTCGCCGAGCAGTGCGACAGCGAAGATCATCGCAAATGGTGATTCGAGTAAGTACAAGATACTCGCGGTCGTTGGCGAGATAACTTTTTGTGCGCGAATCTGAAACAAGAAAGCCAGACTGCTAGAGCCAAGGCTGATCGCCAAAATTCCCGCAATTGCTAGATTGTTGAGTGGAGCAATTGGGATGACTTCAAAAAATAGCATAAGTATGCCTGGGATGATGAAAGCCCAAACAGATTGCAAAGAGTTGAATGCAATTGATGAGCGAATCTTTTTAGCAATCAGTGCAAAATAAAAAATCTGCAAGCTCGCAGCAAAAGTGCAGAGGAAAGTGATTGCATCACCTTTGTTCCAATTTCCAGTATGCAAATCAACAATCAGAGCAGTGCCAAACAGTGACGTGACAACAAAGAGCCAATGCCATGGCGAGATTTTACGTTTGAAATACCAAGACTCTAAAATTGGAACGAACACGATATACAGACAAGTGATGAAGCCAGACTTAGTTGCTGTCGTGTAAGCCAATCCCCACGTTTGTAAGACGAGCGTGAGGGCCAAGAGCATTCCAGGCCAGAATGCGAGCATGAACTGCTTACGGTCAGTCAAATCTTTTTTGGCGCCAACCGCCAATGCAATTACTCCGCAAACAATCGCAGCGATAAAGAACCGCACAAAAGTGAGTGTGAGAAAGCCGATGGACTGCATCGCCCAAACGGCAGCAATAAAGCTAAATCCCCAGAGCGCCGAAGCGAACCCTAACTCGGCGACAGCTCTTGATTGCTTAATCGGCATTAGTGACAGGAGGGAGTTGGCCAGCTTTTCCTGGCTCGATGTACGGTGGTCGACCAAAGAAGTTAAAGAAGCGATCGTTGTTCGGAGTCCACTTAGTTTGGCGCACTAAAATTTCGGCCAAGTACAAAGATGCTACCGTAACTCTCTCTTCGACCATTCCTCGGTAAGCTTGAGCGCCTTTTTTAATATCGCGCTTTCCCATCTTTTTATCGATTTTAAGCAAATCATCTAAGTCTGCAAAAGAAGCTGAGCTCATATCTTTTAGCAGTGTGAGTAGAGATTTCTCTGCGTTCTTTTTATGAAAAAGCTTCCAGCGCTTTCGCGCCTCTTGCATAACTTTTTGTTCGAGTGATCCATAGTACTCATCAACTACGGCGTCTTCAAAGAACGAGTGCACACCTTCTTGTTTCGTGAGCTGACCATTAAAGTTTTCAGTGACGTGGAGTGGTTGGCCTAAGTCCCCAATGTAGTGACCAATCACACCTGCAGTCAGTAGCCAATTAGCTTGGTGTCCAAAACGTTCTTTTTTGGTCAATTCGGTTTGGGCAAGCTTCGTGGATGTAGCGGCGAGTAGCTCGTAAAGTTCTCGCACTCTCCAAAATGCCCGGCCGGCATCGAGCGGAATGTTGGGAAACTTTGCATCGAATTCTTCGCGACTCATCTCAAGAGCTTCGGGGCCCTTGTAGTCTTTAAGTCCGCGATCAAAAATTTCTTTATCGTGATAGTGCTGTTTGTGCTCTTTGGCGTAAGTCGCAGGCTCTTTCCAAATAAAGTCGGGCGTGTTGGCGTAGTAACCAAGATCGTAGCTGTGCGACTTATAAAAATCGTCTTTTACTTCTTCGCTGAGTAAATAGCCTGCCGTGGTGCCAACGATCGAATGACCGCGGCGTCCCCACGCATGAGAAGTTTCAACCGACAAAAGCATCAGGGCGATAAGAATAATTCTCATAGCAGGCTCTTTACGGTCTTCATCACGATCGGCTCGCCCTGACCCAAATCTTTTTGGCACTCGAATAAAGTGCGCACGATTTTTTCGTAAGACTCGTTTTTGCCTTTGCGCTCAAGTAAATGAGAGATGTACCGCGAGGCGCGATCGACCAGCTTGTAATTGCTCGCGCGAACCCAAAGCATCAAATTTCCCTCGTAGCGGCCAAGTCGTCCCATGCCCACGGTAGAAATTGAATTCAAAAGCGCTTTTACTAACAGACATTCAATCAAGGCATCAGGATGGCTTTTGAAAACCACAGACTTGTCGTTTGCTTTGATGACTACTTCTTTTGGATCAGCCTCTAATGAGAAAACATTTTTTGAACGAACTTTCGAGAAATCAAAGCCTAGAACTGTATCCATGCCGTAAGCTTCAAAACCCTTCCACGGAAGTGGTCTCGGATCTCTCCATAAAAGTTTTTGCCAAGCTTCCTTCGAAGTCTTTGCATCTGGAACATTCGGGTAAGCCCACGACTTCCAGGTGTCACCATTCTTATCATTCTCAAGAGGGAACAGGCTAAAGGTAGGCGACCGCTCGGTTACATCAGTCGCAACGCTTAGTGCGTGAGTGTGTGAGGAGTGCGTGAAAGTTTCGCCGCGTTCGTACGCGCTGAACTCTTCGAGCGTCACAGCTTCAGAGCGCGAAAAATCAGTTTCAGTCAGCGTAATAAGAAGTTCGTTGAGTCGCGTGATGTAAGGCTTGCCATCATGGGCCGACAAAAGTGCTGAGCCTGCAGCAAGCATCAAGCAACTTGTTGCTTGAAGGCGAGTAGAGCCACACAAAGCCATCGGTCCAATTTCGAAAGACATTTTATGAACGTCTTTATTTTCTAAAACTTGTTTGCAACGTTCAAACGGCTCTAATTGTGCAACCGGATTACAAAATAAGAAAAAGCTTTTACCAGGACTAATTTCGGCGGCGCGAAGTGTTGCGCCAATCACGAACGGAGTTTCTCCGCCTTCAGTCATTCCGCAAAAAAGATCTCCGGGTTTGAATCCTAAATCTTCAAGCTGACGTGCTCCGTATTCAGGGTGATCTTCAAAAGATTCAATCGAGCGAACCAGTGCATAGTCAGCACCGGCCATGAACCCAAACACGTTATTATGTTCGGGCCAAACCCACTCGAGAGTAAGTGCGAGTCGGCCAGTTGCTCCGCAGCCTCCAAAGAAAATGCTATGACCTTCGCTCAAAGTCTGCTTCATCGCTTTGCCCATCGCCTCGATCTGATCAACGTAGGCGCGCATTTTCGAAAGTGCTTCGACCTCAACGCGTCCAAAGAGCTTTAGAGCTTCTCCAGGATGAGTAGTAGACATCGCACTTAAATTTTTTGTAAGTGGATGCGGGTTTTCGGTTGTCAGTCCGCCGAGACGAAACTGCGACGATTCATGAAGAAATTTTTCTGCGAGTTCTTGAGGTGACATATGCCAAATAGCACAACACGCTCAAAGCGGTTTGTCATGTGGGTCGGAGCATCTTTTTGGTCGGGGTTTTCAATTCGATTAGTTTAAATCGGCAACCAGCTGAGCATCAAATTTAAGCCAATTTTTGTAGAGGCGAGCATAATGCTGCGTGAGAGACGTCGAGTACTCGAGCGGAAGCTCGTTGTTTCTTAACTTGTTGCGAAGTGCAGCGGGTCCGAGATTATAGGCTGCGAGATAATGCTTACCGCGGTTTTCAAAGCGGCCACGAAGGAAGCTGATGTAGGCCGCGCCAACACGAATGTTGAATTGAGGATCAAAGAGAGTTGAATCATCAGCCCACTGAATTCCAACGCGGCTGGCAATCCACCGAGCAGTCTCAGGCTTAATTTGCATTAAGCCGATTTCACCGTGTCGGCCCATTGCATCCGGTCGATAGTGACTCTCCTGGCGCATAACTGCCAACAGCAAAAGTGGATCGAGCGAGTGGACCGAGCTCGTTGAAAGTATTGTTCCCGCAATATCTTCGGCCTGTGCTTGGTAAGCTTCCGGAAGTTCACGCTCGAGCTGCGAAATTAAAAAGTCAGTGAGGTTTTCTTTTTCGGCCGTTGTCACAACCAGTGCGTTAGCGGAACTTCTTCGGCCGAAAATTTCTTTTGCTTGTTGAAGCCGAGCTGGCGCCATCACTTCATCGATTCTCAGAATCGGAGCACCGGCAGGGGTGATCGAAGATAACAAAATCATGCTCAAGAACACGATGATTTGTTTGTTCATAACACTCCCTTCAAAGTCCCGGTTTAAGCTAAACGCGGCCAAACGTGTGAGGCGACGTATATAAGGAGTTCACTTGAGAGTGAAGGCTAAAGCATGAGGGCATTGTTTTGAATTTGATTAGGGATGTTTAAACGGGACTAATTCGCTCTCGCAATGGGAGTGAAGAATTCACCAGGAGGATTTAGTTCACGGTTGTGAAAAAAAAGCCCGTATCAACACATCGGATACAGGCTCAGAGGAGGGTCTAGTTTGGAGCGAAAAACTACATTCGCACGATAGTTTTTGCGCGAACTTGACGACGAACTGAAGGGCCAAGAATTTTCTCAAGCTCAGTAGCTTCAGCATTCAAGTAACCTTTAGCGTTTTCAGCACCTTGATGGAATGCTTTTACGATTGCGCGCGCTTCAGAGTTCTTACCTTGTTTCATCAACAAGCGAACAAGTGCACTAGTTGCATTGATCGAAAGGTTCTCTGGTTTTAACTCAATTGAAGTTTGATACATTTCAACTGCGCGCTCATCTTGATTAATCGCTTCAAGAACTTGACCGTTAAAGTAAGCGGCGTCAGAATTTTTTCCGCCAAGCTTAAAGTAAGTTTCGTAAGTTGCAGCTGCTTGCGGGAAGCGCTCAAGCTTCGTTTGCAATTCAGCTAACTTACCAACAACTTCAACGTCGTTAGTCTTTTTGAAAAGGTTCACATAGGCTTGCTCAGCACAATCCCACTTATTATTATCAACGCACGCTTGCGCTAATTCTTTATAACCTTCAGCTCCGAGCATCCCGAAGGTGCTTCCAGCCTGAAGTACAAGTGCAGAACCTGCATGAGGTCCCCAGCTAAGAATATGTCCGTAAGCAAGAGTTACCACGACTGCGATTGCTACGAAAATTCCGATCGTCTGTTTTTGTTGCTTTTGCTCAGCCGGATAATAGTCATTCGTTTTCATACCTAGACCTCTTTTAATAATTCAGATTCATTTGTTCGAGCTAAACAACAGCAAGCCCGCTGCCACTGTCTAATTGGTTTACAGTTGAGATGGACTATTTCGGCATGAAGAGATTTCGTTTTGGGTGCCGTTCTTAGGCTTAAAGCTAACTAGACAGGTGGTCAGCTTCGCATTCGTAAGGAGTGTGATAACTTTTACACATATCGTTCACAACCTGTTCACGGGCAATTCTGGAGAGACACGCACATGGGGAATACAGAAGTTCTGCAAATTACTTTGGGGATTTTATTAATGATTGCAGGCGCACTTAGCTTTTCAATTTGGCGTGATCGTTTAAAGACCTTGAAGGAAGAAGATCGGTCGCATTTCCTTATGTACAACTTTGTTGGCGGAGCATGGCTCTTTTCAGTCTTCTTTATCTGCGGCGGCATCTACGCCTTTATCGAACCACTCTTAGCTCGCTAACAAAAATCGATGGTTTGCTCGAATCCATTCAAGCGAAACCATCAAACAGCCTAGTACTCACGAATTAACTTAACGGGCCCATTAACGGGTCAGCGTAATTCCGTGACGACGAATCGAAGCTCGTTGCACAGGCGTCTTAGCCTCTTCGGTTCTCGTGCGCGTGAACGCAACGACAGCCAACGCACCGATACCCATTACGAAATGCAGCGCAAACTGACCATCGGTTATTAACTCTCGATATCCGAACAGTGCAGGTGACAAGATCAGCGTGATCCCAGACAACGCGTCCAACACCATGTGAGCGCCGAGCGGGATTATCTTCGCAACCGAATAGTAGTAGTTAGTTAGAGAGCTATAGAGCAACCAGCCTATACCCACCACCAAAAATACATTCCGAGCTGCTGTGACGTCAGAGAAACCAAAAACGAAGGGAGACAGTGCTAATGCTACCCCGACGACATAGTCGATCACATTGTGAACTTTTAATGGAATCATGCGGACCTCCTCATCCTTGCACTCATAAGTTAACTCAGAGAGTGTCGGGCGGAAGACGCTAATGTATTCGGTTTGCAATCGATGCGATGAGTGTAGAGAGCGTAACTATTGCGTTACAGGTGCGTTACAGGTGCTTAACCAGTGCGGCCAGTTTTAACTTGTACTAAGTACGGGAGCCACTGATCAGGAGTTTGCTCTGACATTCTGAATTCAGGTCGTATAGCGGGAAGCCACGTCGGAACTTTCGGTTCACTCAGTAGCGGCATTTCTGCTCCCAGGGGAGTGCGGTTCGCTTTGCGGTGGTTGCAGTCGCGGCAAGCGGCGACAACGTTTGTCCAATCCTTGCGACCCATCTTTGAAGCAGGAATTACGTGATCTAAAGTGAGGTCTTTTGCTACGAACTGCACAGCACAGTACTGACAAGTGTAGTTGTCCCGGAGATAAACATTTTCACGTGAGAATTTAAGTCGAGTAGATTTGCGAGGTGAGACATATTTTTTAAGTCTCATGACCGCTGGAAGTTTGAATGAGGCGCTAGCACTGTGTACCTCGCTAGAGTGGTACTCCAAGATTTCCACTTTCCCTTGGAACCAGAGTATTATCGCCTTTTGCCAAGAGACGAGTTTCACAGGCTGATAGCTCGAATTGAGAACCAATGAGCGATTTACTGATTCGTTGAAGGCTACTACCCCCTCGTTAGATCTAACTTAAGTGTGACTGGTTTCACTGTCTAATTTCAAGACCGAATCTTCAATTGAGGCAAATTTACGAGAAGAAAGTAAGTTAACAGCTACAAGAGATTATAGGTTTCCTAAGCTAATTTTATACCTCGACCCTAAGGGCTCCTCACCCAGTATTCTTGCGAGTACGGAGGTTTGTCATGGAATGGCTTTCATATCTTGCAACGGTAGTTGGTCTTACGCTTCCACTTTTAATCGGCTTTGTTATCATCGGCGTGATTATCGTTGGCTTAGGAATTCTCGGCGGAAGAGTGTACACGGAAATTGATAGTGAAAAGCGTCTTCGACCACGCGATTCGAATTCTTGATCAATACCTAAGCAGCAGCGTAAAACAAATATTATTTACAGCTAGACCTTGGGCTTGAATTAGGGAATCTTTGTTAAGAACGGAGTACCGGACTTGATGGTGAAGTTTATCTAAATCTAAACTGCAGTAGTGATGATTATATAACTAACTCGCTCTAAGGAGCTTAGTGAAACGCGCACTTGCTGTTCAGTCGAACGAAAGTACAACAAAATTAGTCAACGAAGCACTCGGAGACATGTTCGCAATCGAATTCGCTCCCGATTACGCCGCTGCTTACGAGCTCGCGGAAGAATCTTTCTTCGACCTTCTGATCTGTGCAGTTAATCAATTAACTTTCACCGAAGCCACCACTCTGTTAACGACTCTGAGAGAGTTCGATCACTACGTAAATTCTCCGTTCTTTATTTTGAGCGACGAGAAAAATACCTTTCAGTTGAGCAAAGCCTTCGAAGCTGGCTGTGATGAGTACCTAACTTTACCGATTGAGCCGATCGAATTAAAAGTTCGGGTTCGCGCTAGAGTTAAGGACTTGGTGCCTACCGCGAAAACAACCTTCGTTTGGGCAGCTGACCTGCGATTTTGTGCCGGAACTCTCCGTGTAGTTGCTACAGATGACAACTCAACTGATGATTTAGATTTAACTCCGAATGAGTTTAGAATCTTATTCCTGCTCTCTCGCAATTTAAACAAGACCCTTTCTCGAGACGTCATCTTGACTGAGGTGTGGGGCAAGAAAATGCACGTTGTTGCCCGGACAGTCGACAAACACATCTGTTCGCTTCGTCGAAAACTTGGTAAGCGAGCAAGTTACTTAGTTTCAGTTCCGAACAAAGGGTACATGTTCCACGTTCCAGCAAAAACTCAAAAAGTTCCTGTTAAAGTCGCTCTTAATCCGGCATCGTAATGCTATGAAAATGGTGAGTTGGAATGTGAACGGGTTACGCTCCGTTCACACAAAAGGATTTTTTGATTTTATTGAGCAAGCCAAAGCCGACTTCATCTGCCTTCAAGAAATAAAAGTAAATCCAGATGTTTTAAAAGAGCCACTGAAACATCCAAAGGGCTATCACTCATTTTGGAATCCGGCCGAGAAACTTGGCTATAGCGGGGTTGCCATTTACTCTCGGGTTGAACCGATCGAAGTACGCAAGGGAATCGGCCACAAGGTCGCTGACACTGAAGGCCGCGTGCTGACATTAGAGTTCAAAGATTTCTTTTTAGTAAATTCTTACTTTCCGAATAGTCAGCGCGATCATGCAAGGCTTCCTTACAAGCTCGAATTTTGTAAGCAAATGCGAAAGCACCTCGATAGCTATAAGAAAAAGGGTAAGAACGTTATCATTTGCGGTGACTTCAATATTGCTCACAAAGAAATCGATTTAAAAAATCCGAAAACAAATACGAAAAATGCGGGCTTTTTACCTGAAGAGCGCGCTTGGATGGAAGAGCTTCTTACAAACGGATATGTCGACACTTTTCGGGAGTTCGAAAAAGAAGGCGGACATTACACTTGGTGGAGTTATCGTCCCGGAGTTCGCGAAAAAAATATCGGTTGGCGCCTAGATTACTTCGTCGCAAACGACGAGCATCGCGACCGTTTGAAAGCGGCTTCGCATCTTTGCGACATCAAAGGCTCGGATCACTGCCCAGTCCTACTTACGCTTAAAAAATAGCTTTCATTACAAAACTTTGTCGAAGACGACACAAAAAGCCTCACATAATCATAGATTGTGAGACGTAATGGATGTTTCGCTGACCAGCGAAACAATTGGCGAGATGCTACCAGCATGAAGACGAAATTTGGACTCAGCATTCTGACTTTAGCACTCCTCCTCCTCACAGGCCGCTCAACTGAAGCTGCTAAAAGTGAGTCAGTAGCAGTGAATATCTCTAAATATGAAACGCGCTTGCAGAAAATTGAGCAGCGCCTAGAGCAAGTCGACTCGCCCATCCAACAGATGGGTGCTCAGTCGACGGATGTTTACGAAACTGGAGTGAATGACATTCAGATGTCGTTAGATGAGGTGAATGAGCGCTTAGCAATGATCCGCTTTGTAATGAATCACGAAGGTTCAGCCCCGCAAGATAAAAGAGACCTTGCTCACGCTGAACTTAGTTTCATGGAAGCGGATGTTGTCGAACTCGAAGACCAAAGTTCATCGCTCGTAAACGAAATCGACGACGTAGTTTGGTATTAAGTACTAGGTCGCGACTTGACCCAAGCAGTGAGAGAAAGCTGCATTGCCTTTTCAGCCGATAAATCAACCTCTGTGAGCTGGGATTTAATAGCGATGATCGTATACCCACCCATTGCATATGAAAAAGGTACGAAGACAGCCACTTCGGTATTGCCAACGATATTTCCAAGATCATCGAAGTCATCGCGAGTAACAAGCCCAAGCACCCGAACACCTGGTGCGACTGCGACTAGTACCGTTCTTTTTCCTGCCTGCTGGCCAGCAAATAAATTCATTACATCTTTTAGAGGCGAGTAGATCGCTTTCACCAGCGGGATTCTTTTCACTGAACTTTCGAGCTTTGAAAGAATTTGATTAGCAATCAGGTTATTGACCAGCAATCCGATAACGAAAATAAAAGTGAGACTTAGAATTAATCCGAGACCGGGAATGTAAGCGCTCTCAGGCAAGAATCTTTTCACCGGAGTAGCGAAGCCATTTTCGAGTGTTTCAACCAGCCATGCAACTAAGTACACAGTGATCGTGATTGGGAGGATGGTGAGAAGACCCTTAGCAAAAATTTTGTAAATGGCGTTCATCTTAAATCCTTCAAAGGTTTACTCAACCTCAATTGGCGAGTCGGAATAATCAATCCAAAGATCTTCGCCTTCGTGAAGGCGTACTTTCAGAAGTCGTGCAGTTGTATTCAGCGGTTTATGGGTCATCGAAACATCATTCATAATTTTTTTGAGCGAATCAAAG
>JAYSYM010000571.1:0-3255 GCA_043727635.1 Bdellovibrionales bacterium
TTTCTTCTGATTGCGGATCAACAGAACTGGTAGCTTCATCCATCACAACGATCGGACTCTGCTGCAAGAGACATCTCGCCATGCAAATGAGTTGCTTCTCACCAGCTGAAAGGTTTTTTCCGCGTTCCTCTATATATAGGTCCAATCCCGCTGCCTGATCGTAAAGCCATTCATCTAATCCCACTTGTCGAAGTACGTTGAGCAACTCTTCGTCGCTGTATTCGATATCAAGCGCTAAGTTCTCGCGAAGAGTTCCTCGAAGTAACGTTGGCTCTTGCGAGATCAAAGCAATCTTTCGGCGGAAAACGGTAAGATCCATTTCATCTGCCGAAAGCTTGTTGGGCTCAGTCGCTGATAAACTTATCTGAGCTTTCATTCCGTCAATTTTAATCTGACCTTGTGAAAGCGGGTAGAGTTGAAAGAGGGCCTGGATGAGTGAGCTTTTTCCGCTCCCGGTTCGTCCAACAATTCCAATTCGCTCGCCTGCTTTAACTTCGAAATCAATTTCAGATAAAACCCAAGGCAAGTTTTCGCGGTAGCGAAGCCAGACATTGTCGAATTTTATGTTCGCACCAGCGCCAACATTATGGGGAGATGTCAGGTGCTCACGATTAAATGCTTCTCTTCTCGCCGAGTATCGCGGATGCGGAGTAGGGAAGCGCGATGAGTGCGGGAGAAAGAGGCCCGGCTCAAGGTCTTTTCGTAAATACTCATCGAGTCTTTCAACTCCGACCATAGCTTCTTCAAATTGAGCCATCCAATCAAAGAAGTTTTGAATTGTGTTGCCCGAAAAAGCGATGAATCCAAATGCTACGCCAATGGCTCCGATACTTACGCGCCCGGTTTGAGCTAAGTAATAAGAAGCAATGCCGGTCGCAAGAAGTAGGACTGCGGTTAATAGACTCATTTGGAATGAGAATCCAAATATTGCTTTCATCGCGTTCAATCGTTGGCCTAAATAAACAGTTTGAAGTTTATCGAACCTCCGCGCGAATGATCTTTGCTTTTGGTAAGTGCGAATACTGCTCGCACCTTGGCTTGTTTCGGCAAAGTGAGCGATCGACGGCGATCGGAGCCGAGATGTCTCGCGTCGCTCGATGCGAAGCTTCTGACGGTTAGCTCGATAGACGATGTAGTTCAAAATTCCTACGATGGCAACGATCGGCAAGTAGTAGGGGCTTGCGATGCTGATGAGAATCACCATGCAAATTAAATCAAAAATAATATTGAAGAACTCAGCGAGCGGACCACCAAACAATCGGAAGACGTTTCCGTAGTCACTAGAAAACCGTGTAATGATTCGACCGGCCGGAGTGGCGTCAAAGAAGCTCATTGGATAACGTGATGCTCGAAGAGTTACTTCGTCGTAAAAGTGACTGACGGCCATGGCAGAAAGACGTGAAAAGCCAACTCGATAAAAGAGTCCGAAGACGAAGCCCGCGACAGTCAACGCCAAGAGAAGCATTAAGTAATTGTAGTCTGTAAACCCGACCAGGAATTCTGGCGGAGCTTTGCAACCTGCGGGCGCTACGCAAAGAGAATCTGCCCAGTACCCAATGAAATTCGCATTCGATAGAATTGCAATTCTTCCAGCGAAACCTAGGAATACGCAAAATAGAATTCGGGAGAGATAAGGGCGATAGGCATAGTAAAGGGTCTGCAGAACAGTTTTAGAGTAGGCCCCAGTAAACATTTGTTCATCTTCTTGAA
The DNA here is from genome assembly GCA_043727635.1 of Bdellovibrionales bacterium. GTDB lineage: Bacteria > Bdellovibrionota > Bdellovibrionia > Bdellovibrionales > JAMPXM01 > JAYSYM01. The sequence continues at coordinate 1,711 of JAYSYM010000571.1, forward strand.
ACTGAACTTTAGTTCGATTCGCCATTGGCCTCCTCGATCTCATCAAGTTCACCATCTGATGATGGAGCTTTGTTGCCTTGTTCTTTCATTATGCTGAGAGTGTACTCGCGGAACTCGCGACTTTTCTCAATCAGCTCCTCAAAACTACCGCTCGCGCGAATCTGACCTTCGTGCATATAGAAGATTCTGTCGGCATGGCTTAAGACAGATAGCCGGTGAGTGACTAAAATTCTTGTCTGATCTTTCCACTCACCAAAAAATAGGTGATCAATCAGCTGGCGCTCAGTATCTACATCAACCGCACTAAGGCAATCATCAAGGAGTAAAATTGGTCGATTAGCTAAAGCGGCTCGTGCGAGTGCAACTCGCTGACGTTGTCCTCCGGACAAATTGACTCCGCGTTCGCCAATTTCAGTATCGAGTCCATCGCTGAGGGTTTCTTTTGCGATATTAAACTGAGCTGCACTTAGAACTCGCGAGATTTCAATATCGTACCCATTCTCGACGTCATATTCAAAAAGTGCATTCTGGCGGAGTGTTGCGCTCATCACAAAACCTTCTTGCGAGACAAAAGCAAAGTGCGATCGCAACTCAGAGGTCTTTAGTTTGAGAGCATCAAACTCTTCATTGCTAAACGTAACTTTGTAATCTGCGAAAGTGGCCTGAATCTCTCGCATCAACGACAGCAACAATAAAGATTTTCCACTCCCGACTTCGCCAACGATGGCTACGAATTCGCCGGGACGAATCTCGAAATTAATATTCTTTAAAAGATTGAGGCCGTTGATAGTTGAGTTGAGTCCTTCAACTTTAAGCCCTCTCGGACCACGAAGAGAGATAGGCTCTGTGGCCATCGCTTCGCGCTCGTCTTCCTCGCCAACGTCGCTTGCAGAAATATAAGCCTGAATCCGCTTTACAGAAGAAAAACCGTCTAAGCAGAAAACGAAGAACCACGGAAATTGTCTAAACGGTCGGACTAAGAAAACTGCAAACACCCAAAAGAGTGCAAGCAAGACTCCCGGACTGAGAGGTTGTCCTTGAATGTATATCAAGCTTGCGACACCGCAAATGTTAATAAAGAAGGTCACCGATGATGCTAGAGCATTCATCGCTTGGCCGTTAGTCACCATCGCCACACGGTTAGCAGTTTCTTCTTCGCGTTTGGTGAAGATCTTTCTTTCAAAGCGATCAATCCAGCCTAAAATTCTTAGAGCACGGATGTTCTGCACCCATTCGTTTACAATTCCAGTTCTCTCAGCGGCCAATTGTTTGAAGAGGTAGAAAAAGCGAGACTGCCTGAGCGACATGATAAGGTTGATGCCTGTAACAGCCAGCATCGTGAGGACTGTGCTCCACAGCGGTACGCCATAGAGATAGTGAATTGCGGCAGGGGCAAGTACGAGCGGGAAGAAAATTCCAGCTCCCATTGGCAAAACTTGTTCTACTAAAATTGTTGCACCCGGAACTTCAGTTGCAAATATTGAAACCGTTTCGCCCACCGGGCGCGCGTGCTTGCTATCGCGTTTGAGGCTGAGCATCTTCTCA
>JAYSYM010000572.1:0-3252 GCA_043727635.1 Bdellovibrionales bacterium
ACTCCTTCAAAGGCTTGGGTATCTGGAGAATCCAGATGAACATTTTCAGCTATTTGGTAGGCGTCACCCTAGCACATTGAGCCTGGATTGATTCCTTTATTACATGGGTTAGGGAGAAAAGATTGATTTTGGCTTCTGATTAATTTAGTTTCTGCCTCAGAAGTTCAATTTGTCCTGTCTTGAGTGTTAAGTGCATACGGCCCTTGTCCTCTGACGGCTCCCAGCCTTTTGGAGGTTATTATGGGTAAGAAACTTTACGTAGGAAATCTTCCGTTCTCAGCAACGGATCAAGTTTTAACAGAAACATTCGCAGAGTGCGGAACTGTTGAATCAGCAAAAATCATCATGGACCGTGATTCTGGTCGCAGCAAAGGCTTCGGATTCGTTGAAATGTCTTCTGATTCAGAAGCAGCAGCAGCGATCGAGAAGTTCAACGGCGCTGACTGGGAAGGTCGCGCAATGACTGTTAACGAAGCTCGTCCACAAGCTCCACGCGATTCTCGCGTCGGTGGCGGTGGTGGTGGCGGCGGCTTCCGCGGCGGTGGCGGCGGTGGTGGTGGCGGACGTGGCGGCGGTGGCGGCGGCGGCGGCGGCGGATCTCGCTGGTAGTCGGATTCGCTAAGGCGAAATCACGTAAGTAAATCTTAAAAATATATAAGGCATCTCGAAAGAGGTGCCTTTTTTTATTTGCGATCACTCATTACAGGAACTATCCGTGAGTTTTTTCTACTTTGTAGGCGTGGAAGAAAGCTCCCGACACAATACAGCTCCACGCAACACCGGCACAAACTCCGGCAACAACATCGCTTGCATAATGGACGCCGAGATAAATACGACTAAGTCCGACCAGCACGATAACTCCGCACGCCACGGTATAAGAGATGATTTCGAGACTGAGTTTCGTGAAGTGGCGTGATGCGAAGAAGGCAAAAGTAAAATAGGCAGCTGCTGCTCCAAATGAGTGGCCACTAGGGAAGGAGAAATCTCCGGCCTTCACGAGGTGAAGTGCGATGTCGGGGCGTTCTCTTACGAAAATATGTTTTAGCAAATTTGGCCAGAGCGCTGCTCCACCCATTGCAACGGTTAGGTGGAACAATCCGATGCGATCGTTTACACCAAACAAAAAGATAAACAAAACGAGCGTGAAGAGCGTGAGTACCGCAACTGAACCGAGTGATGTGATATCAATCGCAGTTTGGGTTAATCGATCAGCTTTAAACTGAATTAAGAAATCGTAAGTTGCGAAGTCGAAGGTGTGTGTCTCTTCGAGCTCTTCGGCGAGCTCTGCAAAAAGGGACATTGCTAGCAGCGCTAGCGCAAGGAGTGCCCAGAAGCGAATCGAGCCTGGAATTTTTAAATTGAAAGCCTTGATCGTCATCGAGTCTGAATTACTAAATGTTCAAAAAAAAAGCCACCCGATGGATGGCTCTTTGAGAAATCTAATTAAAGTAGCTGCTAAAGTAGAAATTAGTAGAATACTGATTTGGGCGTTTTGCAGAACGGAAGAGTCGGTGAGAACTGGCAAGCAGCTTCACAAACTGCATCGTTGCCGAGTGGGCAAGTTGATTCTTCGCCGCCACCGCCAGTTGTACCAGCTGGTTTGAACCAGCAGCGCGGACGGAAGCCAACTGCATCTGTACCTTGAACGCACGAGCCAATGTTGGCATCTTTCTCATCTTGCATAGTTGCAAGTGGAACTGTGCAGAGGTTACCAGCAAGATATGTGTCCATGCGACACTGGGTATCTGGATGGCTGTCGTTCATCTTGCCAACTTCTTTTACGTCAGGAGTTGCGTAAGTAGGCTTTACTGTTTCTTTTCTCAACGCTTGGAAAAGGTAAGCAACTGATTGGCCTGCGAGGCTGATGCGTTCGCAAAGAGCTTGGTCTTTAGCGGCAGAGTATTGTTTTGCACAAAGCTCTTTTGCTAACGGTTCAACTTCGCGAGAAGCAACGACTGAAGCGTTGTCTTCTTCAGCGAAGAATTGGCGTAGACACTTAAGGCCTGCGAAATAATCTGATGCACCTTCATTAGATGCCCAAGCGTTCATTCCAAAGATGTTATTAACTTTTGGAGCGCCACCGATGTGGTGACCAATCTCGTGACAAATCACCAGAGCGAAACCTTCAACAGTGATGTCTTTATGGCGAGCCAACCCGCCATACATATTAACTTCCCAAGTACCGGTCATCTGAGTAGCGCTTGCATTGACGGTCTCGTCAGTCCAAAGGCGGTTGATTTTCAACGTGCCACCTTTTGCTTTGATCACGTCAGTATAAAGAAGTTCAGTGCGAGCGATAACCGCATTGAACTGGGCTTCAGACAAGCCACCGTTATTCATAACTCCGAACATTGTTTTGCCGACCGGAATTTTCAGGTCGTTCTCAGGCACAAATCCTTCGCATACGTGATTTGAACTGTTAGCACCGGTCGCGAACACGAGCACAAGTGCTGAAAGCATAAGCTTTAGTTTCATTAATCCCCCCAAATTATGATTCCCGAATCCTTCGGGTTTCGTGACAAAAGCCTAGCACTCCATAGATAAACGTCTAGCTCGGTTTAGGGATTGCCGCTGTGCGTACTGGAAGATATTGGCTCAGAATTTAAAGTTTAGGCCGATGGCTGGGATGATCGCAGCGCGTGAGAACGAGTCTTGAGTGGAAACTGCAGTTGCAGATTTCTGAGTGTAAGTGGCAGCGAAGTAATTAACTGATGCAGTAAGGCCTACGAAGCGCGAAAGCTCGCCTTCAACAGAGAAGCGAACTTGATAAGCCCAGCCGCTCCAAGTTTCTTTCGGGTTACCAGTCACTTTGTAATCAGCTTGGATGTAAGGCGTACCCAGCGCAGTGAGATAGAACACTTCCCAGAAACGAGTTCGTAGGCCAACTAGGGGGCCTGAGTGCGCAACTCCAACATCGACAGTGTCAGTCGATTGGTAAGTCTCTTGAAGGAAAGTGTAGTTGAAGATGAATTGAATTTTCGACTTTTCGTAGAACGGTAGAACGAGGTAAGCGTCGCCGTATAGAAGCTGAGTATTTTTTTCGTTTGAAAGAGTGTGAGCCGAATTAAAAAAGTTACCTTCTAAACCGAGCGAGCCAGCTTGTGCAGCAGGAGCTACAAAGAGGGCAATTAAGCTAAAGGTTAGAAGTAAGAGTCTCATTAGTTTCCGATCACCATTTGTGAAATACATTTAGTGTCGTTAGCGTAGTCTTTAAGTGTTGAGTTACGAGTAAGAACTGTGCTGTTCGAAGTA
>JAYSYM010000573.1:0-9872 GCA_043727635.1 Bdellovibrionales bacterium
ACTTCGAAGTTTTGACTGCATTCACTCCAGTACATTCGTATTCGAAGACTTTAACCTACCGTGTGAACGTAGATGCCTCACTTTGGCATCAGTTCTTTACTAAGGAATGGCCATCAGATTTTGACCAACACTTTGAGCCAGCCGGAATTATTCTCGACCCTAAAGATGAGAGCAGTTTAAAGTCGCTCCAAACTAAGCTGCAGGACGGCGAAGGGCCGTTTTTCCTAAGCGGAAAACAGACAATGGACAATGCTCTCACAGATTCGCTTACCATTTACCGGCGCTTGTAGTAGGCTTCTTCACATGTCAGAAATTAAAGAGATCGTTGATGCGTCCCAGTTAAAAGAACTTCCAGCAGTTGCGAAAAGCATTCACTTGGCTTGCAAGAAATGCGCAGTAGATCGCTTCTTCACAGTTGTTGCTCACAAGACTGCAACTAGTGCGAAAGTGAAGTGCGAAGTTTGCGGAGCATCGCAGACCTTCAAACTCGCAGTAACTAAAGCTAAAAAGACGACAACTCGTAAGCCTAAAAAACCAACTGTCACACCAGAGATGGTTTGGAACGATTTGAAAAACGAAATCGGCGAAGACGAAGTACTTCCGTACAACATGAAAACTCGCTTCCAAGTTGAAACAGCTATCAAGCACCCAAAATTCGGTCTTGGTTTCATCAAGCTTGCTACGAGTGAAAAGATCGACGTTGCTTTCCAAGAAGGCGAACGCTCGCTAGTTCACAACCGCACTTAGCCAGAAAAGTTTCGGCTTAAGTGGTTCTCACCTGTGTTCTCGTAGGATTATCTGTCGGCCTCGCCTCTAGCTTCTTGGCTGTTGGTGGCGGAATTTTTATGGTTCCGGCGCTTGTCACGTTTCTTGATTACTCTCGACACCGAGCAGTTCCAACGAGCTTGGCAGTGATCTGCATGCTGAGTTTGATTAATGCAATTCAGTTCTACCGCAAGGGAATGGTTGAATTAAGATTCGGACTTTTGCTTGGAGCATTTGCCGCAACTTCAGCTTTTATCTCAGGCTTTTTTGCGACGGGAGTAAGCTCCGATTCTCTAGCGATAGGTTACGTAGTAGCGTTATCCATCATCGCGCTTCAGTCGTTTCGCGGTGACAAATCTCAAGCTGCAAAATTTTTCGCGCGCAATCAGCGGCTAAAGCCGATCGCAGCTCCGATCATCGGTGTCGTCGGTGGTGCTGCGTCTGCGTTCACGGGAGTGAGCGGTGGGGTTGTAATGGCACCGTATGTTGTGGCTTCTAACTGGGTCGAAAACGCTAAAGTTGTTCCAACCGTGATGGTAGCGATGTTTATGACCTCGCTTGCCGGGGTTTCAGCGCATGTGATTTCAACTCGAGACTTTGGCATCATCGGTTTAGATGCTGCGATCATCTTCTTCTCTGCTGCTGCGGTTTCCAGCACTCTTGGACAAAAATATCAGCACCGATTGCCTGCCCGAACTCGGGGTCGACTTCTCGGGACCATTTTGCTAGCGTTGATCGCTCATACCCTTTATCAAATTCTCTCGAAGTAGCCTAAGTCCGAGAGCGAAAGCAGTGAAGTGAGCCTTTACGACTGGACGGCGGGACTTAATCCCGAACAGCAACAAGCGGTCATGCACGAAAGTGGTCCGCTGCTCATTCTCGCTGGTGCAGGTTCAGGTAAAACAACAGTTTTGGTATCGCGTACCGGTCAGCTTTTGCAAAAGGGAGATGTTCGCGCAGACCAGATGTGCATCCTCACTTTCACAAACAAAGCCGCGCGAGAACTCAAACACAGAGTTGAAGCTAAGCTTGGAGCGAAATCGAAAGGTCTGTGGGCGGGAACGTTTCACCAATTTGGGCTTCAAGTTTTAAGACAAAACTCAAAGCTCGCAGGTCTCCCTTCTGCGTTTGGAATTATCGATCAGAGTGATGCGACAGCGATCATTAAAGAACTTACTTCGACAATTAAAAATTCCGGCAAAGATGCTTTCAAACCCGAGACTTTTCTTTCGATCATGAGCCGATGGCGCGAGCGTGGAATTACTAAAGCACAAAACGATGATGAGTATGAAATCATGCTCGAAGTTCTTCTCCCAAAATATCTAAAGCGTCTCGAGAACTTGGGAGTGATTGATTTCGATGGTTTGTTGCTTAAGCCTTTGCAACTTTTCAAAGAGCATCCGCAAGTTTTAGAAGGCCTTCAGGAGCGCTTTCATCACGTAATGGTCGATGAATTTCAAGATACAAACTTAACTCAATTCCAATTAGTACTTGGGCTTTCGCACAAACATCAAAACCTTGCTGTCGTAGGGGATGACGATCAATCTATCTACGGATGGCGTGGTGCTTGTATCTCAAACATTCTCGATTTCCCGAAGCGTTTTAAGAACTGTGAAGTGATTCGCTTAGAGCGCAATTACCGTTCGACTCCGGCTATCTTGCAGTTGGCAAACGATGTGATTCAGAAAAATAAGGACCGTCACGGAAAAGTCCTTCGCTCGCACGCAACTGAAAGAGGCTCAAAGCCCGAGTTTTTTGTTTACGATACAGAAGAGATTGAAGCTGAAGAAGCTCTTCGCCATGTCACTTTCTTTAAAGACGAAGGAATTAAAAATCGCGAGATCGCCATTCTCTATCGATCTAACTCACAGTCAGCTCTCATCGAGAGTCAGTTAAGACAAAACAAAATCGATTACGAAATTTCTGGCGGCACTGGCTTTTTTGATCGCAAAGAGACTCGCGACATCCTCGCATACTTAAAGTGTGCAACTCGGCCAAACGAAATTGCGTTCAGAAGAATTCTTAATACTCCGTCGCGCGGAATTGGCGATACTTCGCTCGAGAAGATCCAAGCTCTTTCGCAAGCACAACACATTAGTTTCGTCGCTGCGACCAAGAAGTGGGCGGAGGCTGGTGTGCAGCCAAGCGTTGGCGCCAACATCGATGCCTTCTTTAGCCTTCTAGCTGGATTAAATTTCAAATTACTCAGCGGTGATGCAACAGTTGGCGCGAATCTTTTAAAGTTCATGCAAGAAGTTGGCTATCGCGATTTCATCCGCCAGCAATCAAAGGATCTTGAAGCTTTCTCGAAACGATGGGGTGTTGTCGAGATTTTCGCTCGCGTTCTCGATAGTTTTGTTCAACAGGGTGGCCGCACGCACGATTCAATTCAAGACTTTATCGATGCGATGGAACTTCGCGAGTCTGATTCTGACAAAAAAGATGAGGGCGAAGGCAAGATTCAACTCATGACTCTCCATGCATGCAAAGGCCTTGAGTTTGATGCAGTTGTTTTGCTTGGGGTGGAAGAAGATTTAATTCCTCACAAAACTTTAGGTACTGATGTTTCAGAAGAGCGCAGACTTTTTTACGTCGGCATCACTCGCGCTCGCCAAAAGCTTGTTCTTACGCGAGTCCGCAATCGCAAGCGCTACGGCAACTGGGTTCCGGTCGCAATCTCTCGTTTTGTCGCGGAGCTGGGGCCCGATGCGCTTCTCATGTATGAGTCAGGTATGCGACCAGTAGCCGCTGAACAAAAGAGCGCCATGCTCGCGAACTTCATGGCTAATCTCGGCAGCAAGATCGCAGCCCAAAAAATCGACATCCCCAAATAAAAGGTAGTTCATACTTTTTGGTAGCGCATCTGCGTCGTTTAGCTTTCATTTAAAAATACTTTGTTTGTCTACGTTTGACTCGGGCACTTGCTTGCGGTCAATTCGCTCCCAATGAACTTCCTAGCTTTTCTGTTTAGTTTTATTCTCCCGATCGCAGCCTTTGCGCAGGCTGAGTCGCCAACCTACGATCAAGTTTTAGAAGTGCTGAAGGCATCACAACCGAGCACGGTTGCCAAAGCGCTGACTGTAATCAAATCGAAATATCCCACGTACTTTAATCAATATTCTCTAGTATCGAAAAGCATGTCGATTCAAGGTGCGACTCGCGAAGCTCCGAGAGTGATTGCTTTCGATACAGACGCAAACTTAGTTTTAAGTTTCAACGGGGCCGCCGATCAGCGCGGCTATGACCGTATCGAACTTATGGCGTTCAACGAAGAACTTCAAATTTATGATTTCCGCGAAATTAAATTTTTAGGTGAGACTAATACTCCTGGGACTTACGAAGTTTCAGAGTCGGGTGGAGTCGGTGGCCGATGCTTACGCTGTCACGGCGAAAACGCTTTACCGATTTGGGATTCGTATCCATTCTGGCCCGATTATTATGGAGCATTCGCGCTTACGAGTTACCGCCGATCACCAATTCTTAGTGAAGTTCAGCAAAACGAATTGGCTAGCTACACAAATTTCATTAACAGCGCAAAGAATCACGAAAGATATAAAGTTTTAGATGTGAAGGCCTTCTCAACAATGACCGATATGAATTTACGCATCGGTCGAGCGTTCGCCGAAAAAGTTCGGCAGGTTGCAAAACGAGAACTCAGCGGTCTTGCGCAAGTAAGTGCTAAACTCTCTGAAGTGTTCTTGGCCTTCATGCCTTCTGATCACGTTCGCTGGGACAGTGCGGGCGTAGCTCTACCGATTAAGCCATTATCACCGATAGAAGTAGCGGAGCTCGAACATCAAAGCCGCTACCATACTTCGAAAATTTCTCGCTATGCCGATAACTACGGTGTGGACCAAAATGTCCTTCTCGATCGCCTGCTTGCAATTAGCCCAGACGCTGTTGAACTAGCGGCGAAAGCAACTGGAATCCCGAGCGAGAAGAAAGCTCAACTATGGGCCTACACCCAGATTCGTCCTGCTGACCTCATTTTGCTGCCTCGGATTCGCGAAGCCTTGGGACAAGACGATATCTTGTATCTAAATTCGTGGAGCATGGTTCCTGGCCGCCGTTTTATCGACTTCTCGCACCCTGATGGTCTTCAGCATCAAAGCGACATTGAAAACGCGCTCGCGGACCTGCTATAAGTTTAGGAATGAAAATCGAATCATCGATCAATCAAAAGCTCGCATTCTCGTTTAACCCGACTTACCTCGAAGTTGAAAACGAAAGTCATTCGCACAGCGTTCCTGCTAATTCAGAAACGCACTTTCGCGTGCTGCTCGTGTCTGATAAATTTGCTGGCCTATCGCGCGTCGCTCGCCAGCGACTCGTCTATGATGTTTTGGCCGCTGAACTTCAGGGCGGCGTGCACGCCCTGTCATTGCGAACTTATTCTCCTGAAGAGTGGGAAAAAGAGGGCGGCAGTGTGACGATGCAATCCCCAGCATGTTTTGGCGGGAGTAAAACCAAAAAGTAAGTATTGATTGGCTAGAGTGGGTCGCCTGACGAAAGCTGCTCGATCTGCGATCTAAGTTCGTCGAGAAGCTCCCGGGCGCGTTTCTTCCGCTCATCGCTCAAGCCAGTAGTGCAAACTTCAATGCCGCCGAGAGCGGCGCCGTCGCTCGAGTCCCACGCTTTGAGCGCTGCTTCAAGCTCACCCAGAGTTTCAGTTAGTTTTAATGAATTTTTGGATGTCTTTTCCATCGGTGTAGAGCATGCCCACGACGGCTCACATTGACAACATAAAAGCTCATCGGTCATATTGTGTGCCTTCGTCTAATGCGTTTTTTGAAGGCCATAAGAAAGGCGGACCAGTTGTCTCGAGATATCATCTACACGATGAAAGGTGTTGGTAAGATCTACCCACCGAATCGTCACGTTCTAAAAGACATTTATCTTTCATACTACTACGGCGCAAAAATTGGTGTGCTTGGTCTTAACGGATCAGGAAAATCTTCGCTGTTAAAAATTATGGCGGGCACTGATCAAGATTATATCGGTGAAGCGTTTCCGGCGCGCGAGTTTAAAGTTGGTTACTTGCAGCAAGAGCCACATCTTGATCAAACTAAAACGGTAAAAGAAAACATCATGGAAGCGATGGGCGATTTGCCTAAGCACCTTCGTGAGTTCGAAGAGATTAATTTGAAGTTTGCTGAAGAGATGTCTCCAGAAGACATGGAAAAACTCATCGACAAGCAAGCAAAGGTGCAAGAGAAGATCGAAGCCCTTGGCGGCTGGGAAGTTGACCAGAAGTTAGAAGTTGCGATGGAAGCACTTCGATGTCCTCCGGGCGAGTCTTCTGTAGTTAATCTTTCGGGTGGAGAAAAGCGTCGTGTGGCGCTGACTCGTTTGTTATTATCTAATCCTGATATTTTATTGCTCGACGAACCAACCAACCATTTGGATGCTGAATCAGTTGCATGGCTTGAGAAGTACTTACATGACTTCCCAGGCACTGTGATCTCAGTAACCCACGATCGTTACTTCTTAGATAAAGTTGCGGGATGGATTCTTGAACTCGATCGCGGTGAGGGGATTCCGTACAAAGGAAACTACTCGTCATGGCTTGAGCAAAAAGAATCTCGCATGAAGCAACAAGAGCAAGCGTCTGAAAAGCGCCAAAAGAATTTAGAGCGAGAGCTTGAGTGGGTTCGCATGAGTCCACGTGCTCGCCAATCAAAATCAAAAGCACGGGTTGAGGCGTACGAGAATTTACTGAAAGAGCCAACTCCTGAGAAATTAGCTGAGCTTCAACTCTACATTCCACCAGGCCCTCGGTTGGGTGATGTAGTTATCGAAGCTAAGAACGTTAAGAAAGCGTACGGCGATAAATTGTTGTTCGACAATTTAAACTTCTCTCTGCCTCGCGGCGGAATCATTGGAGTCATTGGGCCAAACGGCGCAGGTAAAACAACTTTGTTCCGTATGATCACTGGTCAAGAAAAGCCTGATAGCGGCGAATTCAAAGTTGGCTCGACTGTGAAGCTTGCTTACGTCGACCAGAATCGCGACGTGCTTGATAACAATAAAACTGTGTTCCAAGAAGTTGGCGGCGGACAAGACGTTGTCATGGTTGCAGGTCGCGAGATGTCTGCTCGCGCGTATGTTTCGCGCTTTAACTTCCAAGGTGATACTCAGCAGAAAAAAGTTGGCGATCTTTCGGGTGGAGAACGTAATCGCGTGCTGATGGCGAAGGTGTTACAAGCCGGCGGAAACGTCTTGCTCCTCGATGAACCGACAAACGATCTCGATATAAACACTATGCGTGCGCTTGAAGAGGCTCTTTTAGAGTTCGCCGGCTGCGCAGTAGTCATCTCCCATGATCGCTGGTTCCTAGATCGCATCTGCACTCACATCATGTCGTTCAACGGCGACAGCCAAGTCGAATTCTTCGTCGGCAACTACACGGAGTGGGAAGATCACCGCAAAAAAGAACTCGGAGTCGAAACTTTGATCCCGACTCGCGTAAAATACCGCAAACTCCAGTAGGTAGCTGCTACCGAATGGTAGCAATGGAGCGTCATGCCGATCTGGATTGTTGTTGCAGTATGTGGAGTGTTCGGTGTGCTCGCAAGGTACGGCATTGATCGTGTCCTGCAATTTGGCTCGGGTACTTCACCTTTTGTTACGATGGGAATAAATCTCGTCGGCTGTTTCTTGGCTGGCGTTGTTTTTACTCTCGGTCAGCGCGAACTGTTGAGTAATGAATTACAAATCGGATTGCTCGTAGGCTTCTGCGGCGGCTTCACCACATTCTCCGCTTACGCGTTACACTCAGTACGCCTTCTCGAGATGGGTTTCATTCGCCCAGCAGTGTTGAGTTTCGTCTTGAGCCCCATCTTTGGTTTGATTGCAGTTGCAGCGGGAATGGCTGCTGCGAGAGCTCGATAGGGAATTGAACAAACTGTCATTGGCAGCGAACGCTGATCAGTTGCGAGGCACTACGAGATTTTACCGACTATAAGCGGTGAAATCTCAGAGTAGGGTGGCTTCGAGGATTTCGGGGCCCTCGACGAGAGATTAAAAAAGCCCGGGTTGCGCCCAGGCTTTATAGATCTTTGGTTTGTCGCTCGACTAACTTAGTTGCAAAGAACTTGATGAATAGTGTCTCGGCCGTGTCGAGGTAGACCGTCAAGTTTTCCATCTTGACCAATGCTCGCTGAAAGTTCAGAGGCTGAGCCACGATTAACTGTCACTACGTTGGTCTTTCCGACCATTCTGCAAACTAATTTGGCCGCGTCCCAGCCGTCTTCGTGAGCGAGAGCAACTTGTTTCCCTTGGACGGTTACTTGCGGCCAAGTTACTACAACGCTGCCATCGAAATTTCCTTCGATAGATTTATAAATCAGCTTATCTGAAACATTCACGCAAAGTTCTGCGGCTTGCGAAGTGCTAACGAAAGCAAAAGTCAAAACTGCGACTAGCAATTTAGTCATTATTTTCTCCTGAAAGGCGGTTTGTTGGAGATGTCGTATCACAGGAGATCACGGGATTCAGTGGGAACAGGATTGCCTAGAAAAACTATCCAGTAGATTGCAAACTTTACCGCGTTGGAGCAGCCGCAAAGTGCCTAACGTAGAGTGGCTTCGAGGATTTCAGCAGATTCGACGAGAGTTTGGAAGCGAGCAGACAATGCGCGAAGGTGTTCGACTGAGGCGCCTACGTGGCGGTCAGGGTGAATGCGCAGTGCGATTTTGCGGAACTCAGATTTCAATTCAGTTTCAGTAAATCTAAATGCAAGTGAAGAGCCTTCGCGTTTAAAGAACTCAAGTGCGAACGTTTGTTCGATTGTCACAACTGTTCCAGTGCGCTCAGCGACAGCTTCTTGAGCAGCACTTGCTGCTGCAAGCTGGCGGATGACCTGGCGGCGAACGCCGTAAGCTGATTTGCGAGCAGGCTGCGTAATCGCGCCGCCCATTTTCAAGTTCAACCACAGCTCAACTTGTTCAGCTTTCGCAGATCCAGCAACGCGAGCTTCACGAGACGCGCGCGGAACAGACGACGCGAGTTCTGCTTCAACTTCGGCGCGAATTTCTTTGCGCAACTCCTGAGCTAAAATGTCGATGAATGATTTAGAAGCCTGCATGAATAACTATTCGGAGGCTTGCCTGCGAGGCTTAACGGGAATAATCTGCCGGTACTTTCACAAGGATGTCGTTTGAATTGGGCCTATCTTCTCCTCGCATACGTTAGCCTTTTCGGCTTAGGTCTGGCTGACAATATTCGTGGTCCTGTTTATCCAGAGCTGCTGTCGCAGTTCTCCCTCACGAATACACAAGGTGCTTTGTTCTTTTGGCTCGGCAGCCTTTTTGGAATGTTCAACAACCTTCTCACTGATCGCTGGTTAAATAAGTGGGGAGTGATGGGATCACTCCGACGGTACCTCTTCTTACTCAGCGCTGGGTGCGTGATGATCGCAATCGCTGAAACTATCGAAGTGGTGTGGCTTGGAATTGCGATGATGGGCGCAAGCTTCGGTGGGCTTGGGGTTACGCAGAATCTCCTTGTGGTGCACGGCTCATCTCCGGGGCGACGAACGCAAGCGTTGAGTGGTCTTCATACGATGTATGGTCTGGCATCGCTTCTCGCCCCAATCACGGTTTCATTTGGCTACTTACTTTCGTGGAAATGGAATCAAACGTTTTTTGTCGCTGCGATGATTCCATTCGCTGTACTGCTTTGGTCATTCAAAGAGAAGTCGACTCCTCGTTTAAATCTCGCGCACGCTGACGAAGGCAATTCTACATTAGGATTAAAGCCGCTGTTCTGGGTTGCAGCCTTCACAAGTCTCTATGTGAATTCCGAAATTTTGGTGTCTTCGCGTTTGGTGCAATACGTGCGGGCCTATGAAGCGTACTCACCAAAACAGGCCAACGACTTGCTTGCGGGATTCTTTATTGCGTTGCTCGCTGGTCGTGTTCTTCTCACGGTGGTGCGGGTGCCGATCAAAAATTCTACTCTCCTTAAGTCATCAATGGTCTTGGCTGCATTAACTATGTGTCTTGCAATCTATGTTGCGCCACTTTGGTTTATCCCTTGCGGTCTTGCGATGTCGGTCTCGTTTCCCTGCGCGATAGCCTACGCGAGTGAAGCGTTCGGAGCTCACA
>JAYSYM010000574.1:0-9845 GCA_043727635.1 Bdellovibrionales bacterium
GTTTTCAGAGGCGACCAAAAGTTAGACTGCATCGAGTATATTGAGCCCTTAAGGCTGAGAATTCCTCAGGAGTACGTATGCTAAAGGTTTTAGTAGTAGACGATGATCAGGGTCTTCGCTTCTCGGTACGCGAAACGCTTGCGCGTTTAGGTAACGTAGAAATCGACGAAGCATTCGATGGAATTAATGCCCTCGAAAAAGTTAAAACTAAACGCTACGACTTAGCGATTCTCGATGTCGATATGCCTCGGTTGAATGGCCTTGATGCACTTCGCGCAATCAAAGAACACGATCCCTCTATTGTTTGTCTGATCATGACTGCCTACGCGACGATTGACGACGCTGTCCGCGCAGTAAAAGAAGGCGCTTACAACTATATCTCTAAGCCAATTAAAGGGGACGACCTCCTTAAGATGGTTCAGAACGCGACTGAAGCTCAAAGACTAATTTCTCAGATCGCCGCTTCTGCTCCGGTTTTAACTGAAGCTGGTCGCAAGATCGTAGGCTCATCTGGTGAAATGCAGAAGGTGTTTAACATCATCAACCGTCTATCAAAGGTTGATACTCCAGTTCTCATTCGCGGAGCTTCTGGTACTGGTAAAGAACTCGTAGCTCGCGCAATTCACTTTAACTCGGCTCGCAAAGATCAAAAGTTCGTAGCTATCAATTGTTCTGCAATTCCTGAGAATCTTTTCGAGAGCGAACTCTTCGGTCACGAAAAAGGCTCTTTCACTGGAGCAGATCAGCGCAAAATCGGTAAATTCCAATTCGCTGAAGGTGGAACGTTGTTCCTCGATGAATTGGGCGATATGCCAGTGTTGATGCAAGTTAAGTTACTTCGCGTATTACAAGAGAAGCTCTTCACTCCAGTTGGCGCTAACCGCGAGATCGAATCAAACGTTCGAATTATCGCAGCTACTAACCGTCCGCTCGAAGAGATGATCAAGACTGGCGAATTCCGCGAAGATTTATTCTATCGATTAAACGTTGTTCCTATATTCTTGCCGGCTCTCGCTGAACGTAAGAACGATCTTGAGCACTTGATCAATACGTTCATTAAGAAGTTCAATGGCGCTCACAGCAAACGTATTATTGGCCTAAGCCCAGAGGCAATGGCGACATTAAAGAAATACGAGTGGCCAGGAAATATTCGTGAACTTGAAAATGTAATTGAACACGCTTTCATTCTCGAGAATTCAAACTTACTAACTCTTACTTCGTTACCAGAGTCATTGTTGATCGCCGCAGGCATTAACGTTACCCAAGCGATCGCTCAAGAGCGAGCGAACATGGAGCAAAATGAAGAAGCAGAGTTGGCTTCAGGTGAAGATGATTCCTCACCAGATTCTGACGATTCCACTTCTGTCGAAATGGTATCTGTTAATGGTGAGGCGCCGCTCGATTTCAATAAGCATAAAGAGGCTTTCGAAAAAGAGTTCATCATTAAAGCTTTAAAGACTTTCAAGGGCCGCATCAACCAAACAGCGTTGCATGCAAACATCCCAAAGAAGACTTTGCTCCGTAAAATTGAAAAGTACGCAATCAACGCACAAGACTATAAATAGGAATGACGATGAAAAATTTAATTTTAAGTTTAGCCGCGGTCCTTTGCGCCCAAACTGCATTCGCGCAAGGATCTGACGACCAAATAGTTCCTCCGTACCCAGTTCCAGCTGGCGAAGTTCGTATCGATGCGCTTCAAGAAATCAAGCTCACTGAAGAGTCAGTGTTTACTGCGTACGTTGAAAAAAATGACGAAAATGCTTCGGTCTACGCAATGGGTGATACCAGCGCTGATGTGAAATGTAATTTGTCTGCCTCTGAAATTGGTCTCGGAAATTTTGATGTGGTGAAGAAAGAGTTTCCAGGCGGAGCCGGCGCTCGAGTTTACCTCTCCCCTAAAAAGAATATCACTTTGAAATTCAAAACTTCGCTTCAGGGTGTTGAGGAAGTTGTGCCGCAATGTAATGGCGAACCTGAGTTATGCGAAGGACAGAGCACTACTTACGTTCATCGCACTCAGATCATTGCAACTGACAAGACTGGCAACAGCAGCTGGAACCTCAACTGTGAAGCTCCATTCTCACGCCCAGTTTTCGCTTCAGACGTAAAAATCAATGGTCTTCAGATTAAGTAATTAGTGGCCGCCGTGAGTGGCGGTTTTGTTCAGGTTGACGATTTCAATCGAGTCGCCAGGCTTCTCAACCCACTTGAGTCGGTAGCCGCCATCGAGGCGAACAGAGAAACCTTCACTGCCTTTTAATTTTTTAAATTCCCAACTTCCCGGATTTTTTCTAAGCTCAGCGTAAAGCGCCGAGCGACCGTTCTTCGCCATGCCTAAAAAGTTGTTTGCTCGATCTCGGAGGTTGGGCTGGAGTTTACTTAGCTCTTTTTGTGCCGTGTGATTCATTCGAAACGCATTTGCCGAAGAAACGCTGGCAACTCGTCGCTCCAACTGTACCGGGGCCGCTGCAGCTCTTGTTTCAATCCCGCGGCGACTTAGAAGTGCCGCCACTCCCTTAACATCTCCTCGCTCAGCTAGCGGTCCTAGCTCTTGCCAAAACTTTGCGTCGTTAGCAAGTTTCGGATTTCCAAACTGCTGAGTCAAATGACAAGGTAGGCCTGCAAACGAATCGGAAGATAAAAATAAGCAAATCAGTATTAGCATTCTAGCGCGCACAGCTCACCACCATGTCGATCGTATCGTCTGCAGCTTTAAATCCGCGAACTCGCCGCTGGAGCGAAATTGCTCGAAGCGCTGGAACTAGTTGCCGAACCTTTCGAAGCTGATTAGCAAAGATAGCCGTAAGCCGAGCGGTAGTAAGAGCTGCACCGCCCGACAACACGGCCGCTGCAATCATTGGCGATGCTGCTCCAACGAGCGAGCAGCCAATCTGAAATTGCGTTTCGGTATCCATGCCACCGACTTCCTTAGCCAAGGCAGCGACATCATTTTTAATCTGCTTCAGTGCTCGTGTTAGCTGGTTAGACGCAGCTTTTACTTTGGCCCAATAGTCTAGCGGGTTAGTGGTAAATGCGGCCTTGAGTGCGCTTATCGCCACTTTTTCCATAGACTTGATCGACTCTTGCGAAGCCTCATCAGCACTCAACAAACATTTACCGAGCTGTTGTAGCCCTGCAACTGATGTTGTCGTCAAAGAAACGACTGCCGCCATAAATGTTTTCGAACATGAGTTCGCATGTGCCGCAGGAATCAGAATATTCAAAAACGATACACTCGTTTTCAATCCGAAACGCTGAACTACAGAAGCTACCTCTTGCGAAGAGTGTTTAGTGAAATAAAGGGCGTAGGGAATCTTGTTGCCAACTTCACCGTGGAAGACAAAGTCACCTTCGACTTCAATAATCTTCCCGAGGTTAGCTGAGTCAGAAACTTTTAGACCGAATTTAAGGAGCACGAATCGGTTTGTAGTTGAGTCAAAGAATATTTGATCGACTCCGATGCCCTGAAGTTTTTGCTCATGACTTGAATCGAGCGGCCAGTAGCCGTGCGCCTCTAACTCGGTCTGAACTTCGAGAATGTCGATTAGATTTGGTTTGGCGAATTCTTTTGTCTCAGAATAAGTGAACTTTAAGCTCGCTTGTGCGCGAGCAGAAAAGATCAGCAAAAATATCGAAAATAGAAGTTTCATTGGTCCCCTATTTTATGATTTAAGTACGCCTCTGGCTACGAGCCTCGACTTTCGAACCCGACCGGAGTCCTGTGACTAAGCTCCTTCTCACAATTTTTATTCTACTTTCGTCGGCAGCTTCTGAAGCGCGAATTGAAGTAGCGTTTTTAGAGGCCTGGACACGATCCGGTAAAAAAGTGGAACTTGAAAAGGGCGATCGCTTCGCTCACGTGGCCATTCGCTACGAGGGCCTTTGGCTTCACTCAGCTCCTGCCAACGGAACC
Organism: Bdellovibrionales bacterium; assembly: GCA_043727635.1. GTDB lineage: Bacteria > Bdellovibrionota > Bdellovibrionia > Bdellovibrionales > JAMPXM01 > JAYSYM01. The sequence goes on from JAYSYM010000574.1 coordinate 3,917, forward strand.
GAGATCGTTGCCGAGTTCCACGTATTCTATCAAACTATGATCACAGAGATTCTTTCTGATGAAGAAGCCGCTGACTTAACTGAAGAGCAAGTGAACGCACTCCTGGGCCATCCATATGATTTTAAATTTCGTTGGAGTGATGATTACGGAACTTACTGCTCCAAGCTCATCGGAAAACTTCTCAGCGTTACTCCAGTGCCGATGAAATTCGATGGATCTTATTTTGAAGGAATAAAAAATCTTCCACGAGGAGAGCCGGGGCTTTCGCCCGATGGACTTCATCGCGAACTTCTTCGTCGTGGCTTTGTAAAACTTCATCCTTTCCACAGTTTTCCACGCAATTAATCGCAGCTGAGAGCGATTTCCCTAGGGACTGCCTAATTTTTGTGTGAGTTCGAAATTTGCTGGCTAAATTTCCGCCGTTAAAAACCGCATAACTTTCGAGTCAATGCGAAAAATTTCTCTCGAGAAAAATAAAAAGCTTTAAAAGAACTTTTTCGAAATTTTTTTGAGTCATTCTTTTACTAAATGATTTTTTTAAGTTGCTTGAATTTGGTTTTGCGTCCAGATTTTCCAACTCGATGGCAATTGGAACTAACTTACCACCTCAGGCTTACACTCGCGACACGCTCACTACAGCGTTCGCATGGTTGCAAACGCAACCCGAGTCTGTTCGTCGAAGTGCTACGACTCCCGAATCACTCGTGGGTCTTTATACTCGTAATCAAAGATTTGGGCCAGAAAACACAACAGTAAACAAGAACATCTCGACTGCTCCGATATCACCGTTGGCTGGAGATGACGACTTAACAGAGTTGTCTCTGACCGAAGCACCCATCAGTGCCCAAAATTTCAAAACCGATCTCAAGACGCTGGCTGAGGGCCTAAAGCAGTTCGACGATCCGCGAGGATCACACCGAACTACGACACATCAAGTGAACAACTCCGTACCGCAACCGAGTTCACAATATGTAGGGCACCAAGCACAACAACCTGTTCCGCAACCTGTTCAACAACAGCTGCGGGCCCCTCCAGCATCGTTTTCTGGCCTCCAAGGCCTAAATCCTGCGACTCAAGCGCAGATTCAAGAGGTAAAGACGAATCTAAACCTCTCGTCAGATCTCGAAGCCATCAATATGATGGTAGCAATCGCTTACAAAAACCTAAAAACTTTGCTAGCTTAGCCGTCTTCGTAGAGGGCTTCCAACTAGGGGTTTTAATGAGCGAATCGGCGAATCTAAAAGATACCGTCAATCTTCCCGTTACTGATTTTCCAATGAAGGGAAACCTTCCTGAACGCGAACCACAAGTCATCGCGGGCTGGGATAAGCTTGAGCTCTATCAAAAAATTCAGAAGAAGAATAAAGGTCGCCCACTTTTTGTAATGCCTGATGGCCCACCGTACGCAAACGGCGACATTCACCCTGGTCACGTTTTAAATAAGTGTCTCAAAGATTTCGTCATCAAGTACAAAAGCATGGCTGGCTTCTCTGCTGCATTTATTCCTGGTTGGGATTGTCATGGTCTTCCGATCGAACACAAAGTAACTAAAGAACTCGGCGCAAAACGAAAAGACAAAACAGACGCTGAGCTTCGTCAACTTTGTCGCGACGAAGCCAATAAATGGATCGATAGGCAGCGCGAGCAATTCAAACGTTTAGGTATTTTGGCTGATTGGCAGAATCCTTATGTAACGATGGCGCCTGACTATGAAGCCGAAGAAGTTCGTGAATTAGCGCGAGCACTTGATAAGGGAATTTTCTATCGCGGAGAAAAACCAGTTTACTGGTGTCCAGCGATGCAGACAGCACTAGCTGACACTGAAGTTGAGTACGCTCCCCATAAATCGCACTCGATCTATGTAAAATTTAATATCGAAGGCGAAAGTCGTACAAAGCTGCCGCAGGCGCTGGGGAACAAAAAGGTTGCGGTAGTTATTTGGACTACAACACCTTGGACATTGCCTGCGAACTTGGGCGTGGCATTTCATCCGGATTTTGAATACGAATTTTTTGAGAACAGCCCTGCGGGCAGCCAAGAAACAGAATTTCTTTTGATTGCGAAAGAGCTGAAGGAGTTCGTTGAGAAGGATGCAGGAATAGAACTCAAGCCTAGCGGCTTGATTATGAAAGGTGCAGAGCTTGAGCGCCTTTCGGCGCGGCACCCATTCTACGACCGCGATTCGTTATTTGTACTAGGCGATCACGTAAGTCTTGAAGCTGGTACTGGCGCAGTTCACACGGCGCCAGGCCACGGTGCAGACGATTATCGAGTCGGTTTGAAATACGGATTAAAAGTTTATTCTCCCGTCGATGCAGCCGGCCGCTACACTGATGAAGTGCCTGAGTACAAGGGCGTAAAGATTTGGGATACGAATCCACTTGTTGTTGAGCGCTTAAAAGAATCTGGTCACTTGCTCGGTCACAAAATTATCGAGCACAGCTACCCTCACAACTGGCGTTCGATGACTCCACTTATGTTTAGAGCAACTCCGCAGTGGTTCCTTGCCATGGACAACGAGAAATATAACATTCGCGAAAAAGCGCTGGCCGCAATTGCTGATATTAAATTCGTTCCTCAGTGGGGCGAAGCTCGCCTGCGTGCGATGATCGAGAACAGACCTGACTGGACATTAAGTCGCCAGCGTATCTGGGGTGTTCCGATTCCGGTGTTCTACTGCGAAGGCTGTGAACACGCTTTAGTTGACTCGAAAATTATGATGAAGGTTGCTGACGTGATGGAAAAAGACGGCGGCATCGAGGCTTATCACAAGCATCCAGTTTCTGATTTCATCGGCAACGCTAAGTGTGAAAAGTGCTCTGGCACTTCATTCCGCAAAGGCCAAGACATCTTAGACGTTTGGTTTGATAGCGGAATTTGCCACGCAGCTGTTCAGGATCGTCGTGATGGGTTGCAGACTCCTGCAGATATTTATCTCGAGGGTTCTGATCAACACAGAGGTTGGTTCCAAACGTCGTTACTCTCGGCTCTCGCTACTAAAGGTAAGGCTCCGTTCAAAGCACTCGTCACTCACGGCTTCGTTGTCGACGGCCAAGGCCTAAAGATGTCGAAGAGCAAAGGTAACGCTATTGATCCGCATGAAGTGATCAAAAAATCGGGCGCCGAAATTTTACGATTGTGGGTTTCATACGAAGATTACGGTCAGGACATCGGCTTCGGGCAAGAAGCACTTGCTCGTGTAACTGAATCGTATCGCAAATTCCGAAACACAATGCGTTTCTTGCTTGGAAACATCGGCGACTTCGATCCGGCAAACGACTTACTTGAAGTAAGTAAGATGACTGTTCTTGATCGCTATGCCATGCACCAGCTAAACGAGCTCATCAAGAAGACGACTGTCGCTTACGACAATTACGATTTCTATAAGGTCTATCACGCGCTCAACAATTTCTTTACGGTTGAACTCTCGGCTGGCTACTTAGACATGTTGAAAGATCGACTTTACACCTGGAAGAAAGATGGTGTTGAGCGCAGATCATCACAAACTGTTCTCTTCCACATGCTCGATACACTTGTTCGAGTCATGGCACCGATCACAACTTTCTTGGCCGAAGAGACTTACTCGTATATGCCAGGACAAAAGGCTGAGAGCGTATTCCTCCTTGATTACCCAAAAGAAAATGCGAAGTGGGAATCTGAAAGCATTGCGAGTGATCTCGCGAAATTGTTCGAAATCAGAAAAGACGTCTCAAAAATCCTTGAAGACTTGCGAAGAGACAAGACTATTGGCTCGGGCTTAGATGCGAGAATTTTGATTACTGCGGATGGCGACCAGCAAGCACTACTAAAGAAGTACCAAGATCTGCTCAGCGAGTTCTTTATTGTTTCCCAAGTTCATCTTCAAGTGGGACAATATTCAGTACAGGCACAGAAGGCCGATGGGCAAAAGTGCGAGCGCTGCTGGTATTACGATGTGAATATCGGTAAAGATCCTCGCTACCCAACGGTTTGTCCGAAGTGCTCAAAGGCTTTAGCATGAACATCAAGTATTTGATTTTAGCAGCAATTAGCGGAGCGATAATCACCATTGATCAACTCGCGAAGATGTACGTTCACACGCACTTCTCTCTTGGCGAATCACTTATGGTGATCGAGAACTTCTTTAATCTCACTTACGTTAGAAACTCGGGCGCTGCTTTTGGGATCTTCGGTGAGTCTCATCCGCTGTTCCGCGAAATCTTCTTCTTAAGTATGCCGCCAATAGCGGTTCTTGTGATTCTCACTATTCTTCGTGGCGTTGCTGAGCGCGATCGAGTCAACATTGTCGCGTTGTCGCTTATCTTTGGCGGCGCAATCGGTAACTACATCGATCGTCTTCGCTTCCGATACGTAATCGACTTCTTAGATTTTCACATTGCAAATCAGTACACTTGGCCCGCATTCAACGTTGCCGATATGGGCATTGTCTGCGGAGTTGCAACTCTCATCTTCCTAGAGTTCAGCCGCAAAAACTCATCGGCTAAACAAGCGACGACATGAACCCAGATCAGGTTGTCTATGACCTTGATGGGTTTTTGCCTTACGTAAATTTAGGTCCAATCAGTCTACCGACCTACCACATTTGGATAAGCTTAACTTTTTCTGCAACACTTCTCTACTGGCTCACTCGAGCTCGCGACCACAAAATGAGTTCGCAGATGGTGCTCGATCTCAGCATCATCGTCATGGCCTTCGGATTCATCGGTGGACGCGTCGCCCATGTGATCTTTGAAGACTTCGCATTTTATCGCTCTCATCCCACAGCTATTTTCCAATTCTGGGATGGTGGATTTGTTTTTTATGGCGGAGCTTTGCTAGCTGGCTTCGGATGTTTCCTTCTTTTTAAACTCAGAAAAGAGAGTGCGCGCGACTGGCTCGACTTGTTTGCCCCGGTTGGGGCGATCGGCTATGCGAGCGGAAGAATCGCCTGCTGGCTTACCGGATGTTGCTTCGGTTCTGTCTGTTACCTCACTGATCGGTTCGCATTCCAACACCCGACTCAACTCTATGCAGCCGCCTGGGAGTTGGGAGTTTTCGCCGTTCTGTTGCTCGCAGAAAAGAGAAAATGGGTACGTGTTCGCGGGGGGCTATTTTTCACCTGGGTTTTCCTGCATTCGATCGGTCGAATTGTCATGGAGAGTTTACGAATCGATGATCGCGGCGCAACTCCTTTAGGAATTTCTATCTCAACTTGGATAAGTTTGATCCTCATCGGCTGGTGCGCAAAGTTCTGGTTGAAGTCTAAATCAAAGAAGCGAATGGTTAAGGTAGATGAACAAAACTAATTTTTATGAGCAGCTTGTTGGTTTCGAAGAATTCGGAAAACTTGCTAACACATCACTCTACGCGGAAGTCCCAGACGATTGGTTTGTCGTGCTAGCTGACATTAGCGGCTCAACAGCAGCCATCGAGAGTGGACGCTACCGCGATGTAAATCTACTTGGAGCAGCGTCAATTGCAGTCGTGCAGAACGCACTCGATCGCGAATCGGTTCCTTTTTCCTTCGGCGGTGACGGCGCGACATTTTTAGTTCCTGCCTCAAAACTTTCTCAAGTAAAAATCGCACTTCAGAAGTTAATGAAGCTTGCACAAATCAGTTATTCGCTTAATTTGCGAGTGGGAATTGTTTCGGTTGGTGAGGTACATGCGGCAAATCAAAATATTCTCGTCGCTAAATTTAAAATTAATAAGTTCAGCTCGATTGCGATGATTAAAGGTGGCGGCCTGAACTGGGCCGAAAAGAAAATTAAGACGGAGACTGAAAAATACTGCCTGTCAGTTATCGACTCCAATTTTGTAGTGCCGAGCCAACTTTCTTGCCGGTGGCAGCCAGTTAAATCCACTCGGGGCCGAGTTCTCTCGCTCCTCGTGCAACCTCGCGAAAACAACGTGGCGGTGGCAGCAGAAATATCGAGTGCGATTGAAACAG
>JAYSYM010000575.1:0-9816 GCA_043727635.1 Bdellovibrionales bacterium
GTGTTGTAGGTGTCGTTGGTGAAGACTACGACGCTAGCGACTTCGAACTGCTCGCAAGCCGCGGAGTGGACACCACCGGCCTTCAGAAACAAAAGGGCAAGACTTTCCATTGGGAAGGTAAATACCAAGGCGATATGAACGAGGCGATCACGCTTGCGACTGATCTCAACGTCTTCGAACACTTCAATCCTGAATTGCCAGCTAGCTATAAAGATTCAAGTTACGTATTCTTAGCGAACATTCATCCGGAGCTTCAGCTTCGCGTGCTAGAGCAGATCAACAAGCCAAAGATCGTTGGTTCTGACACGATGAATTTCTGGATTCAATCGCAGTTGCCGTCACTCAAAAAAGTTCTCGGAAAAGTGGACGTGCTTCTCATCAACGAAGGTGAAGCAAAGATGTTGAGCGGCGCGAACAATGCGATCTCTGCGGCTGAGACGATCCTCGCAATGGGCCCAAAAGCTGTTGTAATTAAACGCGGTGAGTACGGATTCGTGATGTACTCAAAAGAAGGTTACTTCATCCTTCCGGCGTTCCCGATTGCAAAAGTTGTTGATCCGACTGGCGCCGGCGACACATTTGCCGGAGCGTTCTTCGGTTATCTTGCAAAAGGTGACTGCGATTTGAGCCTGAAAAATCTTAAAGAAGCCTGCGTGCATGGTTGTCTGATGGCGAGTTTCACAGTGCAGGGATTCGGCCTTGATTCGCTTCGCAAGCTCGAGTGGGCCGACGTTCAACAGCGCTTCCAGGACTACGGTCGAGTTATCTCCTTCGCTTAAGTCGTCTCAAATTGAGAAATCACCCTTCAAAAGTCCAGTTTGCCTAGCTAGCGAACTGATTCTCACGAGTCACTTTTCAGAAAATTCACCCGTTTTCCGAATAGTTAAGTAAGAATCATGAGCAAGAAAAAGAAAGACCAAGCAGCACAACGACTTATCGATGATCTTTTGGATTCAAATCCGAAAGTGTCTGACGTTACTTTTGAAAAAGAGAAAACGAAAAGCGTTGTCCTTGAGCTCGAAGACTTCAGAAGCAAATCGAGTCTTCCTCCGTTTCCTGAAACACTCAACGCCGTTATGCCAAAGGACGACGACTATCCGTCGCCAGAAGACCGCACGATGAGGATTCCGAAACCAAAAGTTGAAGACGAATCTCACCAAGCGCGGGTTGATAGCAGAACAGCTACTGAGATTCGCCTAGGTTCAATGTCCAGCTCAATGACCAATGGAAATTCAAAGCAATTCTCAGCTCCGCCAATTCCGGGGATGGCAGCAGGGTCGGCCGATGCAACTCTTCGCCAGTCTGAGAGTCTACGTATTGCTCAGAACAGAATTCTTGATCTTGAAAATGAGCTGGAGAGAATTCGCCGTGAGAATGAGCAACTTGCTGCGGCAGGTGAGACTTTGCGCCGTCGCGCAGATGATCTTGCGTCGAAATCTGAAAACTTAGATTCAACATTACGTGATAAAGAAAAGATCTACGAAGAAGAGCGAAAGCTTTTGCGAGCGCACCTTCAAGGTAAAGACCGTGACCTTAGCGATCAAAAGCAGAAACTCGACGAACTTGAGCAGCGACTTGAATCAAACTTCAAAAAGATTCGAGTGCGCGAGCGTGACCTTGAGCACAGATTAGAGATTGCTAAGGTTGAACACGCAAGCCTTCTCAGTTCAAAAGATAAAATGATTTTAGATCTTAAGCGACAAGTCGATCAATTAACGAACGAAGCAGACTACAGCAAGGCAAAGAGCCACGAGATGTACAACCAGTTTAAAGACAAACAAGATACTGTACGTCGAGTTGTTCGCGCACTTCGCATTGCACTTTCTATTCTTGAAGGTGAAGACGATTCGTCAGCTCCCTTAAAAAAAGCTGAATAAAAATGAAAAAGATCAAGCTCGTCATCAGTGATTTACATCTAGGGGTGGGTCGTACGCTCAACGGCAACACTAACCCATTAGAAGAGTTTTACTTTGGTGAAAAGCTTGTTGAGTTTCTCCATTACTATTGCTCAGGCGAATATCGCGATTACGAAGTTGAGCTTGTCATCAATGGTGACTTCTTAAACTTCCTGCAAGTTGATTACCGCGGGCATTACCTCACAGTTATCACTGAGTCAGTTTCTCTCGAGAAGCTAAGGCACATTATAGCAGGTCACCCAGAAGTATTTCGAGCACTTCGTGACTTCGCTAATATGGAAGGCCGAATAGTTACCTATGTCGTCGGCAATCACGATCAATGTATGTTGTGGCCCGGCACACGTGCTTACTTAAATGAGGCTTTACAAGCGACCGTTCATTTTAAAAACATCGTTTATTACTTTGATGGTGTGCATATTGAACACGGGCACATGCATGAAGCGGCTAATCGCTTGGATCCTCGTAAGTTCTTTTTGAAAAAGAATTTACCTGAACCAATTTTAAATCTGCCGTTTGGATCTCATTTCTTTGTCGACTTCGTTTTAAAAATTAAAGAGTATAATCCGCACGTTGATAAGATCAGGCCGTTTGATCGCATGGTTCGTTGGGCATTCTTCAACGAAACAGCCTTCACACTAAGAACTCTCGCAGCTCTAGCGAAATACCTTTTGCGAATGACTTTGATCAAAGACCCGCGAAGACAGTTCGGCTTGAAAAGAATCATCAAGGTGTTGGCGGAAAGCGCCGTGTTCCCTGATCTAAATGACTCAGCACGACGCATCTTAAATGATGAAAGAGTGAACATCGTGATCTTCGGACACACTCACGTCTATCAATATCGCCAATTCGCTAAAGACAAAGAGTATTTTAACACGGGAACGTGGACAGAAATCACATCTTTGGATATTGCTTCATTGGGAAAGATTACGAAGCTGACTTACGTCATTCTGGAATATCCAGAGGACGGCAGTAGACCTCGCGGCCGACTAAAAGAGTGGCGCGGCTACCACCGTATCGAAGAAGACGTCGCAGTTTCTTAGTCTTTCTTACGGGAGACTTTGATGTGGCAGCTGACTCACCAAACAAAAAAATCTGATCCGGCACTTCTCGAGAAGGCGCGCACAGGCGTCAAGGCACTGAAGGCTCGAACTGATCTCGGCTTCTTGCAACTCACAGAACGCGATGAGCTTTGGACCACATCAGAAAATCGCGCTCGCGAAATTCGCCGCAACTCACTCAAGCTCGTCGTGCTGGGAATGGGTGGAAGTTCGCTCGGTGGTCGCGCAGTCTTTCAGGCACTTCAAAACTTTTCGTCAACTCACGAATTAATTTTCATCGACAACGTTGATTCAGATCGCTTTTGGAAATGGCTCAAGTCTGAAACAGATTTTTCGTCGTATCACTGGGTCATCATTTCCAAAAGTGGCAACACGATTGAAACACTCACAATGGCTGAATCAGTCGATCAGCACTTACGACTTGGTGGTCACAAGCGCCTTGCCACTCAATGCACAGTCATTTCTGAAGTAGATGATAATCCACTCATGCGTTGGGCAAAAAAAGAAAACGTTTTAACGCTCGAAATCCCTAAAGATGTAGGCGGAAGATTTTCAGTTTTGTGCCCGGTGGGATTACTGCCGGCTGCTTTCTACAATGTTGATTTAGAGCAAATGCGGGAAGGGGCTCGCTGGGCTCTCAAGCAGGACGAGTTAATTGTTGAGTTAACGGCGCAAACTCTCATGAGCTGGAAGCGGGATGAATGGGTGACCTTATTCTGGGCTTACAGCGATGGCTTAAAAGATTTTGGTCTCTGGATCCAGCAGCTTTGGGCTGAATCACTCGGCAAAGCAAAAGATCGAGAGGGAGGAAAGGCTCCAGAAGCTAGCACTCCGATCGCTGCAGTTGGATCTTCGGATCAACACTCAATACTTCAGCAGGTGATGGAAGGAAGACGAGATAAGTTCTTATGGTTCTTCCGAGTCGAAGAAGCTGAGACATCTGGACCTAAACTCGAGCGCAATCTGTTCGATTGTCAGAGCTTAATGCTCAATAAAAACATGGGCGATTTATTCGGCGCAATGGCGACTGCTACGCGCGATGCGCTGGCTGAGAATTCTGTTCAGTCCTTAACGTTGCAGACCAAAGTATTAGATGCCCATGCTATCGGGGCGTTGTTTATGTTGTTTGAGCTCGTAGTGGGCGCTCTTGGCGAAACTATGAACATTGATGCCTTCAACCAGCCCGGTGTGGAGCAGGGAAAACTAATTGCTCGAAAAATATTAAGTCAGTAGTTTGCGCGGCCCTCCTAGCCTTGTATGCGCTAGGGGCTAGCCATTATACTTATCCGATATGAATAAACGCGACGACGACGACAATACTTCCGAAGAAAAAACAAGCGTTGTTCATGGGGACACCTTCAGAGTTCGAATGGAGAAAGCTGGCAAAGCTCCTCCTTGTCTTGTCATGCTTGAAGGGCCTGCGGGCTATGTTGGCAAGCAATGGCCAATCGATGCGACCGATTTAATTATTGGCCGATCAATGTCATCGCAAATTTTCATCGATGATCGCAGCGTAAGTAAGTCTCACGCAAAAATTTCTATCTCAGGTGCAGATGTTTATCTCGTTGACCTCGAATCAACGAACAAAACAGTTGTGAATGACGATGCGGTTCCACCGCTTGTTCCAATCAAACTTGGAAACAACGATCAAATTAAGACAGGCAACGTGCTGTTTAAATTCCTCGAAGGTGGAAGTATTGAAGCGGTGGCAATTGAGCAGCTTCAAAATAAATCGGAAAAAGATCCTCTGACGGGCATCTTCAACAAAGGTGCTTTAAACCAAAAAGGTGCAGAGAGCTTTAAGCGTGCAAAGCTTCTGAAAGTTCCGATGAGCATTGCGGTCTTCGATATCGATCACTTCAAAAAGATTAACGATACGTACATGCACTCAGCAGGCGACTACGTATTAAAGGAAATTGCCTCGGTCGTTCAAAACAAGCTTATCCGAGCCGATGACTTGCTTGCCCGTTATGGCGGCGAAGAGTTCGTTGTGCTGTTATTTGGAAGTACTTTAGATCAAGCTCTCGAAATCGGTGAGCGTCTGCGCGCCACTATTGAGTCACACAAGTTCAACTTCGAAGGACAGCCGCTGAAACTCACAATCTCAGTTGGTGTGGCAACCAAAGAACCTCAGATGGCGATGTGGGAAGAGCTTTTCGTTAAAGCCGATACCGCTTTATATCAGTCCAAAGCCAACGGTCGTAACCGGGTTACTAGTTCCAAAGACGTTTGATGCGTTAATCGAAACCTCTGCCTTCGTTAATCGAAGCCTCCGGCTTCGAGCGTGGTCCTGTAAAAACGTTATCCAGAGCCAGTTCTACGCCCTCACTGTTACGTTTCTGGGCGTGCATCTTATAGCTTGCTAAGAGAGAAAATTATTCCCAAAGAACAAAAAGTCGGCATCGTTCTTGTAGCTATGTCTACCAACAGAGTTCGATAACTCTGCGGAAGCAACTAAGGAGGGAGAGCAGGGTTTTTGAGAGTGGTGACAAATAAGACGGTGTGAAAAAGTTCTACCGGACCTAGTTACCAAACGCACCATTCCTCGAAAAAACTGATCTTCAAAAAAATAGTTGAGCTTCGATTAACCTAACAGGCCTTAGGGCTAGTCTAAAGGGCGGGTTGCACGATGAAAGCTGATAGCGATTTAGTGCAAGAAGTGAAACAGGGAAATAAGAATTCGTTCTCTACACTCATGGAGCGCCATCAAAGAGGATTGCTTCGGTTGAGCATGCGATTCACTCGCGAGCACAGCCAGGCAGAAGACATCGTGCAAGAAAGCTTCATCAAGGCTTACCAGAAGATCGACATGTTTGAAGGTCGCTCTTCTTTTAAAAGCTGGCTTTACCAGATTGCCGTGAACACAGCGAGAAATCGATTGCGTGCACGACGAGAAGACACGGTAAGCATTGATGAGTTGAGTTTAGGAACTGCTCCCGGAGCAGAGCTCGAATTAGTTCAAACAGATGTGCGAAAACTTATTCGCGCAGAAGTTGAACTTTTACCTGAGCGTCAGAAGATGGCATTGAAGCTTCGAATCTTCGAAGATCTAAGCTTCAAAGAAATTGCTGAGATTATGGCTTGTCCATATGACACAGCAAAAGCCAACTACCGACACGCCCTTATGAAATTGAAGAGTAACCTTGAGAAGCTTCACGCTCTTAAGGACTTGAGTGACTTTAGTAACATTTTTAACGAAGTCAGAAAGACTTCGACGGAGGCAGAACAATGAAAACGAATAGTAGTCTAACCACGCTAAGTTCCTTGTTGGCAAAAGCATTGAAGCTAGTTACCAAAGCAAAAAAGGCAGCCCCCGCCGAGGCCGCCGAAAGCGCAGCAGCGCGATGAAATCTAATCACGAATTTGTATCAGATCAGTGGTGGATTGATTACATGGAAGGTGAGTGCGAGCCAGGACTCCAAGATGGACTCGAACTTCTACTTCGCCGCTCTGACAAAGAGCAAAAGAAACTGGCGAAATACGAAGGGCTTCGCAACTTGATCAAAGAAGCTGACGATGTTTATTTACCAGAGAATGGTAATTACTACGCTGAGCAAAGACGAAACGTAATGAGAGCAATCATGCAATCAGAACGTCCGAATATTAAGTCGGCAGCTCAACCTAGAAAAGTTGATGGATTAACCATAAACGTCGGAGCAATGCCATTGATGTTGATTCACAAATCGAACAACTAGAACTTAGGAGTTAGCTTGTAGAGTTAGCTCCTAAGCTTTATGCTCGCCACATGATTCCAGAGATCGCTGTGGCCTATGTGGCCGGATTAGTTCCCTCTTCCGCTCTTACAGGTCTTCACCTGTTTCTATTTCGCCGAAAAATCAAATCGAAAGAAATGCGCTGTTTGCAGTTGAACCTGCAAAAGGTGAATTTATTTTGGAGTGAATCAAACGGCGAGATCAGTACTTTGGAGCAAGGAACGCCCGCGCAGTCGGAACGAAAGTACTTCCGAAACGTAATAATTTTTGGCGTTGTTTTTTTCTTCCTAAGCTGGATTGGATTCTTCGTTCAGCTCTTAATCATGATTTCACTTCGCTACTTGGCCATGCCGAGAGTTGAGCGAGCGCTATTCGCTTCTCGTTTAGCTGCAGAAGAGCTCAGCGAAACCGACGTCCGCAGCGAGCTCCAGCTTCTTCGCGGAACCGTCATGAACGCAAGCATCCCCGAAAGGTAGTTCATACCTTTTGGTAGCGCAGTCGCACATAAATGCTGCACCCCCTCTACCAAAAGGTATGAACTACCTTTTGAGTTCGGCTTTGATGGCTTCTTCCGGATTAGAGACGTCTTCAAGTTTGCGGCAGTAGTCGATGAACTTGGTGAAGTCGCGGCCGAGTTTATTAAAGACGGCGTCGAAGTCGGCAAGATCTTGCATGTAGAGTTTGTACTGGAGGAGATTCGCATTATTAAGCGGTCTCGCCTCGAACTCTTTTTGAATATTAGTTTTTAGCTTGGGCTTCACATTTTTGAAGTAGCGATCTTGGATTTCTTTGAAGCGAATTGTTCGTTCTTCCTCAGAAATAGATTTTCCCATCCGCTCTATGTACCACTTCTCTAGAGAATCTAACTCGCCAGATATAAAAGCAGAAAACATTTTCTCATCGTTGTTCTCTAGAGAGATAGTTCTTAAGGTCGTAGAGGTCTCGCCCTCACGCGCGAGATAAAACTTTTCAGTACCGATGTTTCCGACAAAAGCTGCGAGGCGTTCATTGAAATCGGCTTCTGATTTGAAATACATCGTCGCGTGAACGTTTTCGTGGATGATCGTATTTACTAAGTCATGATCTTTGTAGCGAAGCATGCTCGAAAGAACCGGATCGTTAAACCAACCGAGGGTGCTGTATGCCGAAACGCCGCGCACGTGCACATCGAGTCCTTTTGCGCGCAACTCATCCGCTTCTTTTTCTGCGCGTTCTTTTGAGGGATAGCCTTTGTAAGGCAGTTCGCCGACCATTGGGAATTTCCAGAGATAGTGTTTCAATTCGTTTTTCGGCGAAGCACTCACCACGTAAGAAACATAGGGACGATTGAGTTTAACGTAAGATGTATAGTTCTTGTTCTTCTTCAATCCCAAAGCACTCTGCGAATACTCTTTTGCTTCAATGGCGATGCGCAATTTGCGCTTATCTTCTTCAGAGACGCTTGGATCTCGTAAAACTTCTTCGATGGGCTTGCGAGCTAGGAGAATTTCAACTTGCGATGAGGCTGACGTAACGAGATAGCCAATTTGACAACCTGTTAGCGTTAGTGAGGCAATCGTAAGTAGTAAAAGATTTCGAAAACTTAAAAGAGCCACGAGATGCCCGCGCGACCGGCATAATCAATTTTCGAATTACGATTTTCTTTGCCAATGGGTTGAGAACTCCAGCCGTCAACTCCAACCTTGAACGAAAGAGTTTGCGTGAGTGCCAAGCGAAATCCAATTCCCGCACTCGGAACGAATCCGGTTTCTTCTTGATAAGTTCGATTCGGGAAGCCACCGGCGATCACTTCAGTAATTTCTTTTTTGATCAAGTAACCAGCGCCAGCTTTTAAATACGGACGAAGGGTTGCGCCTTTTTCGCCGAGCGTGTAAACAAAATCAAGCGACGCCATTGTCGCAGAGCTAACAAGTTCTTTAGTAGCTCCGCTGGTAGCTGCTCCAACAACAGTTCGTCCGTAGCCCTCTGTGTAACTCAGTTCGATGGCTGACATCTCATCGAAGAGATAAGAAATTGATCCGGTAAGTGAATAGCTTTCACTGAAAATATCAGCGCCGACGTTTTGTTTGCGGTAAGTTCCTGATGCGCCAACTTCAACGAAGCCAGCTTGCGCGACTGACGAAGTAAGTACGGCAAATAAAAGCGAAAATAGAGTGAGTTTCATCCCCTAATTTTATCAAAATCGAGGACAAAATTGGGTCTAGAAGAGGGCCAGTTATTCGGCGTCGGCGAATTGGCTTGGGCCGATCTCGACTGTAATGCCGTAGTTTAAGTGAATGAAGCCATCACTTTGAATCATGTCGGCGGGCGGGTGAGGGATTTGCTTAGCGCGGCGGAACGCTTGCGCTAGAGCTAAGTCTACGCCGCTAACACCGCTACTCTCGCGAAGAATCGATTTTTCGTAGGTACCATCTGGTCGCAACAGAATTTCATAGCGAGCATTGAACTCTTTAGTTCCAAAAGTACGATGCGTGTTCTGGTAAGTGTAGATAGCAGCGCGAACAAAGTTCTCCCAGTGAGGATAAATTCTTTCGTCAGTTCGCTGATAAAATCCAAAATAAACAAAACGATCAGTGTTCAATGCTGTGATTTTCCCGATTTTGATATCTGGGGCTGCATAAGCAAAGGTTGATTTTCCCTGATCAAGTGCCGCGCCAGAAATTTTTGGTAAGGCTAACGGCTTGAGCTCGTCACCTTTATTATTTTTCTCACCGATTGCCGTTTCGCCATGCTCAAAACTCTTGATCGCAGCAACACCAAATTTTTTCGGTTCAGAATTTTCACCGCGATCAGGCTGAGTTCTCTGCGCGCGTTCATCGCGGTTTGCATTCTGCCCAGTGTCAGCGGCGCGAGTTTGCTCCAAAACAGTTACGTCCTCGTCTGAGATAAACTGCTTCTTCACTTCTTTTTTAACTTTGAACTTTTCAGGGACCTGAACTTTGCCTGCAAAAATTTTTGCATCACGTTCGTCTTGAGTTTTTTTCTTCGGTGCGGTTTCGATCAATTCCACTACCGAGGTCTTGGTCGCGCGCGGAGTTGATAAAAAGGGAATAACAACAGTGGCAACGGTGCCACTGAAGATATGCAGACTTAAGCTAAGGAAGAGAAAGCCCCAGATCCTGTTCACGA
>JAYSYM010000576.1:0-3230 GCA_043727635.1 Bdellovibrionales bacterium
CTGTCGGCAAAAACGTTTACGAAATCAAAAAGCCCGAGTGGGATGTTTATGCTCCAAATTGGGTGACCGAGATTAGTTTGCCAACTGTGACTCTTGAAGCCGACGCAAGTGCTCGACAACTACGCTGGGAGACTGTCTTTATGGCGGCACCCACGGGGTCGCCATCTTCTGCGCTAGGTCCAGAACTAATGAATTCAGTCACTCACTTGACTCGCTCAGCAGTCGATCTCTAATCTTTAAGAATGCGATTCATACTCGTTCTATTTTTAAGTGCGGCAAGTTTAACAGCCTGCTCGCATTCTGAAAAAAAAGTCGAAGCCGGAGGGCCTGCTCCGGTTGAAGATGTTTTTTACGCTGACGCTGAAGCTGTCGATCGCGCCATCAGCCAAGTGATGGTGAAATACCCTCAGAAGATCGCTAACTTAGAAGCCGGAGTTCTAGAAACGGATTACATTAAAGGTGATGCTCGTTTTCAGCCGCCACACAAGGCAGTGACCTTCGGATCAGGTTATCGCTACCGCATTTTCATTCGCACCGTAAAAGGTAAGACGAACGGTAAGTCCTCAATCAAAGTTCAAGTTCTGAAAAAAGTTGAGCAGCAGCGAGACTTCTTTGCAGACCCTGAAGGTCTTAAGAGCGATCTCCTCGAAGAAAAGGCAATTTTGTATCGGATTGCGCGTGAGATTAAAATCGACAAGGCATTAAATCGGTACAGCGAGAAGGCGTCGAGCCAAAATTAGACTCGCTCTCTCCACCATTGCTGCCAGTAAGCTCGTTTAAATTTTACCGGCTCTTTATCACTTCCAAGCTTCTGGCCCGTTCGTAGCTCGAGAGCTTGTACTGCAGCCTCTTGAACACCTTCATCACGATCTTCGAGAAGATCAATGAAACGGCCGTGTGACTCGCTCTTATCAAGTTGCGCAAGAGCAACGGTAATTTGTTTTCTAATCCACAAACTCTGAGAGCCACGAAAGTTTTCTTTTGCACTCAACTTCTTCCATAGAACTGAAGCTGCCGAACGATCTTCGAGACGTGCGAGAGTTTCAACTGCTGCCGATCGCACTACTAACGCTTTATCGTCTAAAAACTTCTTAGCCCAAGTCTTGGCTTGATTGCGATCCATCGATTCGAGAGCAACAAGCGCTGCATTTCGAACGAACCACTCCTTTGCGATCAAGGCTTTCTGAATTTGCGGCTTCAGGGCGCTTCCACCAAGAAGGCCTGCTGACGTGATAGCCTTCCAGCGAATATCCATCGACGCAGTCTGATCAAACATCAACGTCGCTAAAACTGCTTCGCCTTTGGAGCCTTGCGCCTTCAGCGCCGACTCTCTGTTTTCCATTGGAAGAAGTAAGGCTTCTTTTACGCTGAGGTATTTATCTGATTTCGAAGAGATCGGAGCTATTGCCGCGATCGACGGAGCTGTAAGAGCTAAAGAGAGAATTATGATGAGAGGTTTCATAACACTAAACCTACCCTAGTTTGGATTTGTCTTTGAACTCGCTCATGACATCTTGAGCATCAAGAGAATTTACTTCCGCAAGAAGCTTATCTGTATCGAGTAGATCTGAAAGCGCATTGATTTCAGGCTCGTCGGCGCCAATGTCTGACGACGAAAGACTCTCGGCTTCAGATAGCATCTTTTCAGTATCTGGTGCACCAAGCGCATCAGCTGGCGCCACCGGGGCTGCAGCTGCTTCGGCTTGAAGCGCTTCAGTTAAACCAGGTATTCCCGCTGCAGGGTTAGCTTCGATGATGGGTGGTGCCGTTATAATTGGTTGCGCACCAGTTGTTCGAGCTTCTTCAATTTCGCGCTTAAGGCGAGTATTTTCTTCTTTGTATAAAGCCAAATCAGCAATGTCGTCTTCAATGATCTCGTACTCTGCTAAACGCGCTTTCAAATCAGAAATTTCTAATTCAAGTGCAGCGACAGCAGTTGCGCTTCCCTCAGCTTCCCCACCGGGTAGTCCAACTGAACCAGCTAGTGCGGCGGCTGTTGCGGCAGCTTTCGCTTCAGTCAATTCAGAATTGAGTTGCGTGAGTTGCTTTTCCTTTTCAACGAGAGCGTTTTTTAAAGGAGCAAGGTCAGCAATGACAGAAGCATTTTCTCCATCGCTCATTGAATTTTGAAGTACTGTCGGCGGATTCTGAGCCAACACACGCTTAAGCGCACCTTCGATTGTTCCAACATCAACTGCGCTACTTGATTCGTCGGGCCGCTCTTTGAGCGATCGAACTAAGAGTAAAATTGTCGTGACTAAAAACAGAGCGCCAAGAACGGCGATAATCTGCTCGATATGCGAGGGAACAAAATGCAAAATTTTATCGAGATCCATGCATAAATAATGCGGGCCCCCAAGCAAAAGCGTCAATGTGAACAGTGACTTATCAACAAACCCTGGCCCTTCGTCACGTCATAAGAGTCGACGCTTCTTAACTATCGTGGTAGAAACCTAATCCATGCAGAAACTTGATCTCGTCATCGAAAATGGAATTTGTGTTCTTCCCTCGCAAAATGACCCCGAAAAACTTGTCTTAGCACAAGTTTCTGTGGGAGTTCGCGGCGGAGAGATTGTCGAAATTGCTCAAAGCATTTCTACTCTCGCTGAGCGACGTTTCGATGCGCGAGGATTACACGTACTACCCGGCGTGATTGACTCACAAGTTCACTTTCGCGAACCAGGCCTTACTCACAAAGAAGATCTCGAGTCTGGAACCCGAGGCGCAGTTCTTGGTGGAGTCACTGCTGTTTATGAGATGCCGAATACCAATCCATCAACACTCACCAAACAGGATTTAGAAAACAAATTCGAACTCGCTAAGGATCGTACATGGTGTGATCACGCATTCTTTATGGGATCGTCATCTGAAAACGCCGATCACCTTGCTGAACTCGAGATTCTTCCGGGCTGTGTTGGCGTCAAAATTTTCATGGGAAGTTCGACCGGAAGCCTTCTGGTTTGGGACGACGAAACTCTCACTCGCTGTTTAAGTAGTGGCAAAAGACGAGTCGCGATACACGCAGAAGATGAAATGAGACTGAAAGAGAGAAAATCGATTTTAGGCGAGCATCCAAATGTTGGACAACATCACATTTGGCGAGATGATCAAACTGCAATCTTAGCTACACAGCGAATCCTTGCGATCGCTCGTAAAACAAAACGTCCTATTCATGTTTTACATATTACGACGACTGAAGAAACTGAGCTGCTCGCACAAGCAAAAGACAT
>JAYSYM010000577.1:0-3221 GCA_043727635.1 Bdellovibrionales bacterium
GCGCCTGCGGCGATAACGATACCGAGTATCGCAACACCGACGAGAAGTTCAATTGTGTTAAAGCCTCTCTTATCGTAGATCATAGCCCTCAAATTGTCGGTATCTAGACCCGTCGAAATAAGTCGGAGCATAACCGCCTGAGCATTCATCAATCGGATCAAACGCCGAAGAAGCTGTTGGAACAGGAACTAAGTTTCCGCTCACACACCGGTTCACCGCATAAGCATAATTCACAAACTTATATCCGATGTTAATATTACTTGAGCAGTAAGAGCAATAGTCTCCGTTGGCTACTCGCGCCGTATTACATTGGCAACTTAAGTCGGTGGGCGGAGCGTTTGAAGGAGTCGCAGTCGGTGACGGAGTTGAATAACTCACTGTCTGAGTCGTTCCGCAGTTATTCGATGTAACACCACTATCAATCATCATTTGTTTACAAACTGGATCAGCTTCGCACAAGGCATAGTTCGCTGAATCCATCGTCGCACCATTGACCTGACAAGCTGCAGAGGTTGGCAATGGAGTTGACTGCGGAGGAATCGGAGTTTGGGTTACAGGAACGAGAGGATCAACGCTCGCAACTGATCGCGCCGGAATTTGATCAGGCACCCCTTGAACAGGTGCCGGAACAGAAAGGGTCGGTACTCCAAAAGCCGGATTGAGCGGCGGAGTTGCGCACGCTTGAACGATCCCTAAATCAAAACCGTCTGCAATTTGCCCAGGGCCACAGCCAGAGGGAGTCGGTACGCAAATTCCGCTAATGTTGTGAGTTCCGTTAGGACAAATTTGAAGATTGAAATCAGGATCAAGATTTAATTTTTGCTCGCATCGAGTTCCGTTCCACTCCATGCCATACATTCCGTCGCACACATCGTTATCGTTCATCGCTGTCGTGCTCACATTGCAATCGACTAACGCATTTGTACCAGGATCAATTCTCACAACTATCGTTGCGATGTTGCGAGGTTTGGTTTTGAACAAACGGTCCATCGGACCAATCTCGGCAGTCATATACAAATTAGCTAAATAGTAATTAGGGCGCTGTGGTCCAAGATCTAAAGTGTCGCCTAGGTATAGACGGTTGATCGTAAACTGATTCATTCCAGCAATTTTTGCCTGAGCTTTAAGGACCGCATCTCCTAAATCAATTTGAACATCGCTATCACCGGTCTTTGAAAATGCTCCGACAAGCTGAAGGCTCTGTTTACAAGTGCGAGCTGTAGCTGCATTTTTAATACTGAAAGCTTTTGCGATGAGCCCTTCAGTTTGCATCATGTTGGTTTTGCTTCCGAGGCGTGTTTGTTCACGGTGAGTGTTAAGCAGATGAGCGCTCGTGCCCGCGGCAACGATACCTAATATTCCAAGCACGACGACTAGCTCAATTAAGCTAAAGCCTGAAGTGTTCGAAGTTATTTTGAAAAAAATCGATCGCATCCGCATATTATCTTATCGGAAGATTTATCCTGGACCTGTACGAATTTGCCTTCTTGTAACTGCCTCAATTTAAGAAATGCTTGAATCGCTCGTTCCAAAGTGAAACGCTAAACTAAAGATTGTTAGTCATTTGAGTAATTACACCTAGGAGAATATGAAATCGTCGAACGCTCCCTCAACTACCAGTTCGATTTTAAACGTGAACGTTATCGTCTCCGCACTCGGATATTTCGTTGATATTTACGATCTGCTTCTCTTCGGAATAGTGAGAGTAGCGAGTCTAAAAGACATCGGTGTGCCACAAGATCAGCTTCTATCAAAAGGTATATTTCTTATCAACGCACAAATGTTTGGAATGTTATTAGGCGGATTATTGTGGGGAGTGCTTGGCGACAAACGCGGTCGAATTTCAGTTTTATTCGGCTCAATTTTTCTCTACTCTGTCGCAAATATCGCAAACGCCTTTGTTACCGACGTTACTTCGTACGGAATTCTTCGATTCATCGCAGGCGTTGGTTTAGCAGGAGAATTGGGTGCTGCGATCACTTTGGTAAGCGAAACGATGAGCAAAGAGCATCGAGGCTACGGTACAACCGTAGTTGCAGCGGTTGGAATTTTGGGAGCAGTGCTCGCAGCTCTCATCGCCGATAACTTTCACTGGACGACTGCCTACATCATCGGTGGAGTGATGGGCCTAGCACTTCTTGTGCTTCGAGTTTCAATGTACGAATCCGGAATGTTCAAACACATTAAAGACTCAACGGTCGCTAAGGGTGATTTACGAATGTTGTTTTCTCCTCCGCAAAGATTTTTTAAATATCTTCGGTGCGTGCTCATCGGAATTCCAGTTTGGTTCGCCGTAGGAATTCTTCTAACGTTTGCTCCAGAGCTTGCGCAAGCTCTCGGTATCATCGAGCCGATCACCGCTGGTAAAGCGATCATGTTTGGCTACATGGGTTTGTCAGCAGGTGATTTGGCTAGCGGATTTTTAAGCCAATACTTAAAGAGCAGAAAAAAAGTTGTAAAGAGCTTTGTGATCCTCACGTTTTTGTTAACTTTGGTTTACGTGAACGCTCACAATTTTAGTTCACCAATGTTCTATGCACTTTGCTGCGCCATCGGATTTTCAGTCGGATACTGGGCCGTGTTCGTAACTATCGCAGCCGAACAATTCGGAACAAACCTCCGCGCGACAGTCGCAACCAGCGTTCCAAATTTAGTTCGTGGTGCAGTCGTCCCGCTCACATTAAGTTTCCGCGCCCTCAGCGAACAAACATCGTTAATCACGGCAGCCCTCATCGTCGGTTGCGTCAGCGTCACCATCGCTCTAATCTCCGCACACTTCATGGCCGAGACTTACGGCAAAGACCTCAACTACCTCGAACATTAGGTACGTCGTACCGTTCTGTTTCGCACGCGCGTTAATTCGGAAGTTGCCCACCTAACGAATCGGGCAATCCGCAACCGCGAGACTTATGGTCACGAAAAATTGTTAGAGATTTGTGTATTGTCCTACATATTCAAGAATCAAAAATGTTCCATTTTTGCCCAAGGTGTAGGTACCGAATTAAGAGTAAGCCTGCCACAAAAAATGGCAAAGCAACGGTGTACGCCATCGTGTGTGCTGATCAACTATCTACGATGCCCCCGACACTAGTGATTTCACTTAGGTAAATTTGTTCGGATAGGCACAAGCCGATGTTAAGAGTTTTGCACACGAACTAGTCTCTTTGTACAAAGACATATTTTGTAAGGCAGTCTGTCCGTTATTCGGGAGGATCAGCGAA
>JAYSYM010000578.1:0-3211 GCA_043727635.1 Bdellovibrionales bacterium
AGCGCCTTCATCGAGAGTCCGAGCATGCATCTATTGAGTCTCTCGGTTTGAATCTGGCTGTACCGATCACTTCCGTAGTAACCAAGTTGATAAAGTGCATAGTCTGCGACAGCATCTGCCCCGCCTTCATGGAGCCAAGATCCACCAACCCTATCTGACGCAAGGAAAAGAGCCACATTCCAGAAATGAAAAACTTCGTGGGCAATCAAATGCGCGAACTTCTCGTATCGAACTTCATCTGGCTCCGCCCACTTGGTTCCAACCAGAACAAGCTGCATGTGCGAGCCGACCACTCCACCGAGATAGCCTTCTTCGCGAACTGCAAATCCCTTGTCAAATGCAGCGAACACCAAAGGCTTTCTGCTCAAGGGGAATCCGAGCTTTTCCTGATAGAGGTTAACGAAGTTTGGAAGTGACCGCTCAATTTGACGTTGTATCCAGTCTGGCAAGCCCCGATCAATGACTGCCTTGAAGCTATCGAATTCAGTAACAGTACCATTACCGAAATAAACGAAGTCGCCTAGTTGGCCCTCGTTCTCTTCGGTTATGACACTTTCACCTTCTGACGGAATGTATTCAAAAGAATGATTAACCTTGCAGCCATTGCAATCTGGAACTTCGAGCAGCAAGTGACCTGTATATATAACCGCACCACCGTCTGAATAATGACTCACGATTGGATAATCATTCGCGACTCCCTGCTGTCGTCCATCAAACTCAGCTTCAAATTTATCGATTGGTTTATCGCTTGTGATTCGTTCAGCGTTGCCAGTGTCTTCAAGGCGAACGCCCGCAGTTAAAATTCTCCAGCTTTGGCTTCGAAGCTTATAACGTTGACGAGAGAAGTCGAGAGTCTGAAACCCTCGATCAGATTGGTAGCTCACTCGCCAAGTCCCGAGCTCTTTGTTCCTCTGAACTTTTACTTTGAGGTCAACAGTCGGTTCGTAGTCAGAACATCCCGCAACCGAAAGTGCGAGGATCATCAACAGCAAACGCATTTGAATACCCTCCATCAACTGCGCCCAATTTAACTTTTGGCCAAAAAAAAGAGGAGGTGACTTTCATCACCCCCTCTACCGCACGTCCCTTATCCAATCGGACAGAGTGACGTAATAATCTTTAACCTTAAGCTACTAATTGCGGAGTTAGCGGCCCGTAAGAACTTGAGATCAGCAAACTAAGCTTTTTGCTCTTGTTTCTGTTCTTGTTTCTGTTCTTGTTTTTGCTCTTGTTTCTGTTCTTGTTTTTGCTCTTGTTTTTGTTCTTGTTTTTGCTCTTGTTTTTGTTCTTGTTTAGCTTCTTGCTTTTGTTCTTGCTTCGGCTCTTCTTTAGTTTCTTGTTTTTGCTCTTGTTTTACTTCTTGTTTTTGTTCTTGCTTCTGCTCTTGTTTTTGCTCTTGTTTCTGCTCTTGACCTTGAGATTGACCTTGTCCTTGTCCTTGACCTTGACCTTGACCTTGATCTTGACCTTGATCAGCTTCGTCATCCGCTACTACAGCGAATTCCATGTGAGCAACAACAGTCGAATCACCTTCAATAAGAGTGATGAACATAGCACTGTCTTGACCTGCAACTGCAGTAGCTGCTGGAAGTTCAGCAACTGTAGATGCAGCACGGTCAACCGTGAACAATACAGCGCCTGATTCGTCCATCATAGTAGCTGAAGTTTCAGTAACGATAGCTGAGCGAACAGCTTCGATTTCAGCAAGACCAGCTGCTAGAGCTGAATCAGCTGCGATACCAGTGCGAGCTTCTTCTGAAAGAACTGCGCCGTTACCGTCTGCAAGAGAAACTAGAGAAACATTGTGGCTAGCACGATCAGCTTCTAATGGGTTGTTGCCCGGAGCTGGTGTGTTACCTGATTTAGAACCGCAAGCTGCTGTTAATCCAGCAACTGCTAAAACTGCGAACGTCATACGAGCGGATTTTGAGAACATGAGAACTCCTCCTTAAAAGGTTGTTAAAAGTATTCACCGATCTTCGGCAAACCGTTTGGCTGTGGTTAAAGCACGGGCCATGCCAACGGTTGTGTAAGCGCTCACACACATCACTTTACCTAGCAGAAAGTGAGTCTCATGTTCCTCTTCCGTGGTTCATGACCGCAGTTTCGAAACTAATTCGACGAAAATATTCCTTCTCGCTCAGAGT
The DNA here is from genome assembly GCA_043727635.1 of Bdellovibrionales bacterium. Lineage (GTDB taxonomy): Bacteria > Bdellovibrionota > Bdellovibrionia > Bdellovibrionales > JAMPXM01 > JAYSYM01. Next base: position 2,148 of record JAYSYM010000578.1, read on the forward strand.
TCTGCCCCATCGTGGGACCCATTTGCTTTTTCCGTGAGCACGAAGTGTATCAACAAGTCGCGTTCTTTTAGATTCATCCGCAAATCTGTGCGTGGCCGAATACAATTCGCCTCTAGCGCCACTGAGGTTGAATTTTCCTTGGGGCAATTCGGTTGTTGTCCGCAAAGCATTACAAATTCAGTGCCGATAAACAGTTTTCGACTCGGCGACGTTGACGGGACCTTTCATCACTCATCATTTTAGAGTGTGTAATTAAAGGACTGAATGGAACTGGTGTGTCCATCAAACTCGGAGGGTAAGATGTTGAACAAGTGGAAGAGCAAAGGAGTACTGCGTAGCTCGTTACGTGGTTTGGGGTTACGTGGTTGGGGTGTTCTCGTAATTTCAGCTGTCACGATTAATGGCTGCAGTGGCAAAAAAGATGAAGGCTCATATGATATGAGAACTGAATCTATCTTTGCAGATGGTTGTTTGAATCTCGGAAATCTCTACGCAAGTTTGCACAGCATGCCGGGCGATGGAATCGTCCGATCATTCACGTACGACTTCTCTGCTTCGAATAAAGATGTTGATGGAAACTCTCCTTCGTCGGCTCGAATTCGAATCCTCACTCGCGGAGCTTACCTCTATTCAGAAGGGCGCACATCTGAACTTCAGAATACTTGGACAAGTGCGAACCAGCAAGGTTGCTCAACTGGCCAACTCTTCGATACATACGGAAACGCAACGCCGTTCACTGTTGAAGAATATAAAGACACTTGGATTAAAGTGAAACTTCCAGACGACAGCACTCAGCGCTTTGACTTAACAAGTGACCGTACAATGAGAATTGTGGCTGACGAATTCAGAGGTAGTCAGTGTATTTCTCATGCTCCACTTCGCATTCAAACAGAAACCGTTCTTCGCTGGGGACCGGCGGCTGAGTTGCCTGAAGGCGAGATCGTAAACTCTCGCTACATGCGCGAACTCTCGCAAGCAGTTGCTGAGGCACCTGCAGCACTTCGCGCAAGCGTGTCAGACGTAACGACTGACAGCATGTCGCTTGCGACATCTCTCCTTCGTGA
>JAYSYM010000579.1:0-3210 GCA_043727635.1 Bdellovibrionales bacterium
CGCGAAGTTTCTTTGCTACCGTCGTCCATTCTGCATCGATGGCATTTAGTCCTTGGAGAGTGCGAAGAAGAGCTTCTGCTTCTAAGTGCTCAACATAGCCATGACGAATTAGGTCTTTAGCTTCGGGGATCGTACTCAAAGAATTATAGAACACAGCTTCTTCTGCGCGAGCATGCGGAATCAAGTCATCACGAATCTGATTGATTAAACTTGTTCGAGTTTCGTCGTCGGCATCGGCTGAGTGAACCAAGCGTTCAAGCAGACCTTCTAATTTGCGGTGATCTTTCTTTAGCAAGTCATAGATTGTTGTTTTCATGGGCAGACTCCTATCTTCTCGAGAGTTGATATCTACCTGCAACCTAGTTGAAAAACGATTGTAGATCGCCTCTATTTTGCAAAGTTCGTATCTCGTTTCAGACACGGATCAGGGACAGATATGTAGGGGAGAACATAATTTCTAAACTAGTGAGAGTTATAATTAGCGAGCTAGGATCTACCCAGACTACTAAGGGTGATTCATGGCCACAGCTGCTACTGACGACAAATCTAACGACAAGTTTAAAGACCGCACCGAAGCAGCGCTCCTGCTCGCAAACGAGCTTTCGCACTTACGTGGCGAAGAACCTTTAATCTTGGCGATCCCTCGTGGTGCACTTCCAATGGCAAAAGTGCTCGCAACTGAATTAGAGGGAGATCTTGATATTTTATTAGTTCACAAGATCGGTCACCCTCAGCAGCCCGAGTATGCAATCGGTTCGGTCAACGAAACGGGCCACGTATTCATTACCGATTACGAAAGCTCTTCGTTTATCGGTGAAGACGTTCTTGCTAGTCTTGCGCAGGAAGAGGTCGCAAAGCTTCAGAGTAAACGAAATCTCTACACGCCATTTCGCGGTCCTGTCGAAGTTAAAGGTCGTACCTGTGTGATTGTCGATGACGGCATCGCCACCGGCTCAACTTTTCAAGCCGCAATTAATACACTCAAGGAGCAAGGTGCGGGAAGGATCATCGTTGCAGCACCAGTCGCAAGTCGGCAAGCGATGGAACTGTTGCGCAAAGAGGGCGTTGAACTTTGCATTCTGAAAGTCCCAACGCATTTCTTCTCGGTCAGTAATCATTTCGAGAGCTTTGATCAAGTTAACGATTCGGTAGTGACTGCACTCCTCAATAGCGAACAGCAAGAAGTTGAAATCTACGGCGATGGAGTAAAACTAAAAGCCTGTCTGCAAATTCCAAAACGTGCGAAGGCGCTAATAATTTTCGCTCACGGCAGCGGCAGTGGACGGCTGAGCTCGCGCAATCAATACGTTGCCCATGAACTCGCTGAACAAGGTTACGCAACGCTGTTAGCTGATCTTTTGACTCGCGAAGAAGCAAAAAACAGAGAGTTAATCTTTGATATCGATTTTTTAGCGGACCGAGTTCTAACAGTAATTAATTGGGGCCACGCTCACAATGCTATGCGGGTACTGCCTATTATACTTTTTGGCGCGAGCACCGGCGCGGGAGCTGCGATCAAGGCGGCTGTTCGCTCTGATCTTGAAATCACCGCAATCATAAGTCGAGGCGGAAGAGTCGACCTAGCCGATCAAGCTCTCGACGAAATTTCGGCTCCAATGCTTTTTGTCGTGGGGGCGCTCGATGCATCAGTGCTTGATCTAAATCGAGATGCAATGAGACAGATCAAACACGCAGAAGTGGAGCTGGCGATCGTTGAAAACGCTTCACACTTATTTGAAGAGTCAGGAGCGCTTGAGAAAGTTTCTGACCTCGCGATTTCCTGGCTTGCCAAATTTTTTAATGGTGATGTGCCATCTGATCGCAGCTCACTGAGCAATCTTTTAGCTCAGTAATACAAGATTTTATTAGTTCATCGTCAGCATTTGCCGGCAACTTTTCTAAAGCCTCAGCACTGAACTTGCAGACCTCAGCGCAGACTGCAGATATTCTAATAAGAAAGTTCGATCCACGAAGCATGAACGTCGCAGACACTTGCGTGATTTCAACGACATCATTCAAAAGCCGAATTAAATTTGGATCGACGTTTTCTTGCGTGCTCAAGTGAACCATCATTTGCTCACAAGATTCAAAGCATTGAAGACATGCTTCAACACAGTGTTGAAACTGTGGAATCATTGCAGGATCGCTGAGCCGATCGTAGACTTGGTCCTGGGCTGAACTCTGCGCTAAAGCCGCTCTTGGCGGCGACATCAGTCTTTGTTCCATATCTGGCCTCCAGACTGAATTTTAGTAGAAGTTACTCACAAAAGGTGAGGGATGGTTCGAACTACACAAGAACAAGAAACTAATTTAAGTACCAACACGATTTGGGGGAAAACTGAGCGTTTATGGGGTGTTATCGTAACAACTTCGTTAAGCCACTGTCAGTTTTCACTTTTTTGCATAAATTAGGTTTGACAGTTCCGACTGCGAATTGGGATACGAATGTGGCTACGCAAATATAAGCCGGTAATATGGACCGGCGTTTCTACTGGGCACCGATAATGCCTGACTATTTGGGAGTTAATTTGAGAAACTTTTTGTCTTCTCTGTTCGTCGTGCTCTTCTTCGCCTCTGTATCGTTCGCTGGCCAGGATGCTCGTTATCCTCAAGGTCCGAACGAATCAATGACCCCGGGCTCGGTCTGCAAACATCCAACTAAATATCGGTATCCTGAAAAGATCGCCTACTGCGAACGCGATGTGCATTCGATACTAAAGCGTGAAGTGATTAGCAACTACGACCGAAAATTTGGATACCGAATTGAATCAATGGATCGCCAGGCTTTCAAAATTGATCACTACATTCCGCTCTGCATGGGCGGAAGTAATCAGCAAAACAATCTCTGGCCACAACACAAAAGCGTTTACGAAATTACTGACCCACTTGAGCAAGTGCTTTGCGAGAAAATGGCTTTCGGTGTGCTCCGACAAGCGCAGGCGATCGACTTGATCAAGCAAGCGAAGAACGATCTCGACAAGGCGCCAGAAATTTTCGATTACGCGCAAGGACTCTAAGAAAATAACTTGAAGGTAAGTAGTGGTGCGAGCTGCCACGAAGCTAGATTTGCGATTGTTGCAACGGCAACCGCTCGCAACTTTGACACATCTAAAATCCAATACATAAAGATCGCTTCAATCACGATTGCAAACGCTTCGGCGACTAAAATATTCTGCAAGTAAGTTGATTGGAGATTCATTATCCCAAAAA
>JAYSYM010000580.1:0-9719 GCA_043727635.1 Bdellovibrionales bacterium
CGGAATTCGAACTGCGACATTAGACTAGTCGATGGTCCTGATTTGAATTCTCTAGGGGTAATTTCCTCAGAAAAGTACCGATAAAGCCTAGTGATGAAGGACAACCTACACCTTGTAAAACAACATTTTAACGTAAAGATTTACCGTATTTACGTTAAATACCTTCAACACTTTTATCCCGATCATAATTGGGTAGAAGTGTTTGAGTCGTGTGGCGTTGCGTTTTCTCATCTGAAGAACGAAGACAACTGGCTTTCAATTGAGTTCGATGACCTCTTTATGACAGCCGTCATTAACAAAATTAAAGATGATAATTTTGCGTACAAGGTAGGTTGCTTCGCCGCTTCACGTGCAGGGTTCGGAGAAACACTTTGGGCAATCGGCCGCTACGGGCTAACTTTGAACCAAATTTATCACACTTCATATAAGTTCGCGGCGCACCTAAATCAGATTTTGGAATTCAAAATTGAAGAAGCTAAGGCCGGGTTGATTTCAGTTAAAATCAGACTAAAACTCGAGCAGCTCAACGAAAAAGAAACTAAAATTCTTGAGCGCACTTTCCCGCACATTCTTTCGAATACAACTGCTTACTACCAATCTCTTACCAAGATTAAAGATGCCAAGCTAGCAAAGGTTGAAACTTCAAAAGTAGGTGAGTCTGAGTATCGCTTGTTAATCGACTACAAACTTGCTCATGCAAGTACAACTGTTAAAAGTGCGAGCGTAATTGCTGGTATTGGTACAGTTGCATTCTTCTCGCTGATGTTTAGCAATCTCTCTTGGCTAACTGTTGGCGCGACTACATTTGTTGCGGCTGCGGCGTGGTTAATTGCTAAGAATTCTCACTTGAAAAAAGTTATTCGAGAAACCGAAAGCCATCTAGATAGCTTGGATGAAAACTACAAGGCTTTAATTGAAACGAAGGGCTCCCCTTCATCGATAATAACCTGTTTGACGTTCGGTTTGGAAGGAATTTCGAACATGATATCCATCATCGAATTTTCGATTACACCGCGTAAACCACGCGCGCCAGTTTTTCTGATGAGCGCTTGTTTTGCAATGGCCCGTAATGCCTCGTCCGTAAATGTGAGTTCTACTTTTTCGAAACCAAACAATTTTTGATACTGTTTGATCAAAGCGTTCTTAGGACGAATCAGAATGTCGATGAGCGCTTCTTCTTCGAGCGGGTCTAGTACTGCACTGACCGGCAAGCGACCAATGAACTCTGGGATTAATCCGTATTTAACTAAATCGTCTGGCTCGACGTACTGAAGAATATTTACACCAGCCATCTTTTCTTTCTCTGATTTGATGTCTGCTGTGATACCGAGCGACTTAGTGTTACGACGCTGCTCGATAACTTTATCTAGACCAACAAACGCACCACCCACAATAAAGAGGATGTTTGAAGTATCAACTTGAATAAATTCTTGTTGCGGATGTTTACGACCGCCCTTAGGGGGAAGATTCGCCACAGTTCCTTCAAGGATTTTCAAGAGCGCTTGTTGCACACCTTCACCGCTGACGTCGCGAGTGATCGAAGGGTTCTCAGACTTACGAGAAATTTTATCGATCTCATCGATGTAAATAACGCCCTTTTGCGCCTTCTCAACATCGTAGTCCGCAGCTTGAAGAAGATTAAGAACTACGTTCTCAACGTCTTCTCCTACGTAACCTGCTTCAGTGAGTGTCGTCGCATCTGCCATTGCAAATGGAACGTTCAACACCCGAGCGATCGTTTGCGCGAGCAAAGTTTTACCCGAACCAGTTGGTCCGATAAGAAGAATGTTCGACTTTTGAAGTTCAATTTCATCTTTTTTGCCGGTCATTGAGTTAATGCGCTTGTAATGGTTGTGAACCGCTACAGCTAAAGACTTCTTAGCCTTCTCTTGCCCTATGACGTAGTCATCAAGGTGGCCTTTAATTTCAATTGGCTTCGGCACGCGAAGCGTTGCTTTTGTGTTGTCTTCGCGTTCACGCTCTTCAGCGATGATGTCGTTACAAAGTTCAATACACTCGTCACAGACGTAAACACCTGGGCCAGCGATTAATTTTTTAACTTCATTCTGACTCTTTCCGCAAAAGCTACAGCGTAAAAGTCCCGAGCCTGTTGTGTCTTTTTTATTCATTTTCAAAAATCCTCACCCTATATTGTGCCGGTTATTTTACGGCCGCTGAACCTTTTCGGAACTTCACTACGTGATCGACTAATCCAAACTCTTGCGCCTCTGCAGCGCTCAAGAAGAAGTCGCGATCTAAAGATCTTTCCAAGGACTTATAATCTCTGCCAGTATGAGTCTGATAAATCTCTGTCAGACGTCTCTTGGTATTGATCATCTCATTTGCCTGGATTTCAATATCACTAGCTTGGCCCGAAAGTCCGCCCATAATGTGCGGCTGATGCACCATCGCTCGTGCGTGTGGGAGCATGTAACGCTTGCCCTTCGTTCCCGCAGTGAGGAGAAGGCTACCCATGCTCGCTGCGAGACCTATGCAGGTCGTCGCAACCTCACACTTAACGAATTGCATAATATCATAAATCCCGAGCCCCGCAGAAACACTTCCGCCTGGTGAGTTTATGTATAACTGAATGTCTTTATCTGGGTTGTCAGCTTCAAGGAATAGCATCTGCGCGATGACGATGTTTGCCACGTCGTCATTGATAGGCGTTCCAAGCATAATGATGCGGTCACGAAGGAGTCGTGAGTAGATGTCATAACTGCGTTCGCCACGAGATGTTTGTTCTACGACTATAGGAACTAAAGGCATGATGCTTCTCCTGCTATCCAACTAATGTCGTCACTAATCGAATGATGACAAGTTCTTGTCGGTATTTTGATGGGGGACTTGATAAAACACAGTCCTTGTATCCACACAATTTCATAGGGTAATCCGGGATCCTGGAAGCCGTTAACAGTATCCTGGATCCAGTACTGAGTTCGGGGTCCTGTATCAGGATTTATCAGCTCAGCCACAATTGAATTGATTGGCTCACCTGTTTCCCTATGATACTCCATTACTTCTCAACTTAACTTAATGAGACAAAAGGCAGCGAAATGAAAATCGAAATTAAAAAATCGTCACTGGATAACCTTGGGACAGATGCAGTCGTCGTTTTCGCATCTAAAGCAAAGGCTAACAAAGCAGCCAAGGGCGCTAAAAAAAGTTCGGCGAAGAATGCAGTCGAACCGAAAGCCACGGCCTTAGTCGAGGGTGTAGGAAAAGCATTACAGGCGAAAGTCCAGTTGTCGGTTGATCAAGGCCTCATCACCGGTGCGGCGGGCGAAACAATGTTCTTCCGCGATGCGGGAGTTGCTGGCAGCCAACATCTAGTGGTGGTCGGAGTTGGAAGTGCCGAGAATTTCTCGCACGAAGTTTTGCGCCAAGCGGTTGCGTCTGCGCACGGAACGTTAAAAGCGAATAAAGTAAAATCAGTTTCTATCGTTCTTGATTCACTTCCGCATAATTCAATTGGTGGTGATGTAACGACTCAAGCAGTTGCTGAAGGCATGTTGATGGCTTCTTACTCTTTCGACGACTTGAAAGAGAAAAAAGGTTCAGTTGCTGTTGAGCGCGCAGTTGTGGTCACGTCAAGCAAGGCCGCAAGCCTTGAGCGCGGACTCGAACGCGGAGTTATTCTTGGCGAGTGCGTGAACTTTGCTCGCTGGTTAGGTGACAACCCGGGAAACCGCATGACTCCGACGATCCTTGCTGACGAAGCAGTTCGCGCAGCTAAAGGCACAAAATTAAAAGTTAGCGTTTGGGATAAAGCAAAAATCAAATCTGAAAAGATGGGATCGTTCTTAAGTGTTTCATTTGGTTCGTCTCAAGAACCAAAGTTTATCGTCATGGAATACAATGGCGCTGCCGGATCAAAAAAGCCCGTCTGTTTTGTCGGTAAAGGTTTGACGTTCGATTCTGGCGGAATTTCGATTAAGCCTGGCGCCGGAATGGAAGAGATGAAATACGATATGTGCGGCGGCGCTGCAGTTATCGGAACTATGCTCGCTCTTGCGAAAATGAAAGCGAAAGTAAATGCGATCGCCTTTGTTCCAGCCACAGAAAACATGCCAGGGCCCGCGGCTAACAAGCCGGGTGATATCGTTACCGCGCGAAACGGAAAGACGATTGAAATCAACAACACTGATGCCGAAGGCCGTTTGATTTTAAACGACGCACTTGTTTGGGCTTGTGAGCAAAAGCCAGCTTGGATTTGTGACGCCGCAACTTTAACTGGTGCGATAGTTGTTGCTCTCGGAAATATTCACACGGGTGTCTACACTCGCAATGACAAATTCGCAGATAAGATTCGTGAAGCTTCTGAAGAAAGTGGCGAACTCACTTGGAGAATGCCGCTTGTTGATTTCCACGGCCGCGATATGAAGGGCACTTACGCTGACCTTTCAAATATCAGCTCATCAAAGGGTGCCGGCTCAGCCACAGCTGCAGCCTTTCTAGAGCAGTTCGTTGATAAAGACATCCCTTGGGCACACTTCGACGTAGCAGGCACCGCATGGCACGCTGGCGACCGTTTCGCGTACAACCCTAAGAAGGGTGCTACGGGAGTAATGGTAAGGACTTTCGTGCAGCTCGCCCTCAACTCGTTCTAAATCTAGTTTTCTATCACTAATTTGCACCACCTAGTGTGGTGCAGATATCCTGATCTTCCATGACAAAGCTTTTACCAAGAATAATTACGGCTGCGCTTCTTGGCGCATTTATTTTTTCTTCGATTGCTGCCCGCGCAAGCGAAGTAAGTCCAAAGAAGAATAGTAAGATTGAGCCGATTCGTATCGTGCCGAAGAAGAATCGGAGTATTGCGAGCGAAGATGATGGCTTTATCCCGCTGATGCAGCCAAAGCCATCAAAGAAAAAGTCTAAAAAAGCTCTAGTGAACTAGCACTAGCGAAGTTCTTGTGACTTGCCGACTCTCATTAGACATTCGAATGTACCGTTTGTCGTGATTCCATCTGGCACATGACCCTTATTCAACTTGATCGATGAAACTTCTGCGTTGATTAAGTTTGATCGCAACGAAAGATCGACTCGTCGACCCTGCAACTCACCAAAGTTTGTTAATTGATCAGAAGTGACAATGCTTTCGGCTAAAACTTTTACGCTGCCGTTTGCTTCGCGACGCTGATATCGAACCGTGGCGTTCATCAAATCTTCTCCGCGAACAAGATTAGATGCGCGAGGAATCCAAGTTAAATTGAAAGTGAATTCGTGACCGCGCTCGAGCTGAATCACTCCGCTAGTTACTGCGCGTTTGTCTGAAGAACCACCTACTGCTCTGAGTTTGAAGGGGTTGCCGGTGTTTGAATCGCGAGTCGCACCGAGCTTTGCGCTGATGAAGCTTACCGTTGCACCGCAAATCACTTCCGATTTATTCGGAAGACTTGGATCTTGCTCTTCAGGAATTGGCTGTTCCTGAGCATTGAGATTGAGGGTAAAAAGTAAGATTAAAGAAGCGGCGATAAGATTGCGGTTCATGAGTTCCTCCACGCGAGCAAAGTTGGCTCACGAGAGGCCTTACGTCACAAGAAAGGTAGCGTTGTGCCCGAAACTGCACAAACTGCCTCAGTTTTGTGAGACGAAATTAAACTACCATTTCAGTGACATGGGGCGATTTGGGTGGACGGAGATTCCCACTTTAGAATCCTGAGCTAACTGCACTTCTTCTAGTACCCACTCGCGCGGCATTTCAGAAGGCAAATTCGTGAACGACACTTTTACATTTGAAGACTCTGAATTGTAAGACGGTGTTGGAATCCAAATTGGCTCGAGAGTATTTAAGTCTTTTGAAGCGTGGCAAGGTGCTTCGACTTTCATCTTCGCGAACTCGCCACCTTCCATAACACCCTCAGCAACAAAGCTAAGCTGAATTTTGTTATAGAGATCGCAGGCGAAGTACTTTTTGCCATCAACATCTTGCGTGATGAAGTGTCCGAAGACAAACCCAGTTCGCTTCTCTTCTTTAATAGGAAACGCTTCAGCTAGTAGACGATCACGCGAAAGCAGATTCCAAGCTTTCCCCTTAAGTTCAGAGTACGCTGTCGACTTCTGAACTAAAGCTGGATTTCGAACACTGATGTAGCGTGAATTAGAAACGTAAAACGTCCCCTGCATTGAATTAAAAGCGGCAAAGCAGCCCGCTACTAATCCAGCCAACAATACAAATGTTCCGAGGAAATATCGCATGTCTAATTATCGGCAGATATCGTCTTCAGTTGAAACGCCACGACGAGTGTAGCCCTTATACTGGACGTTCATCGATTTTGCCTCTAGACCAATGGCAAGGACTCCGAGTTTTGCGATCCATCCGTAAACGTTTTCCATTGGGTGGCCAGCAACGCTGACCTTTAAATCAGAAACACAAAGTCGTTTATAAACTGCGCCCGGGCTATTTAAACTTTCGGTCGCATCTTTATCTTTGTGCGATCGCAAGAACCCACCTAGCAACTGGCAGCCAACTAAATAAATTGTCGGCTCGGCCGCAGCACCGTCGGCACGAACGATTGATGGGATTCCCTCTTGAAGAATGACTTCTTCAACATCTCGCCCGCCTTTTGCGGCTTTCATTTTCTTGCGCGATTTGTTGTTGAGTGAACGAATTTGCTCGGCTGAATCAACTTTCATCACTGCTAAACCATAAGTGCCCGCATTGTTTTTCATGTAAGCGAACGGCTCTTCATTGATTCCATATTGTTTATACTTCTCGCGCGTGCGAGCAAGAAGCTGCTCAACTTTCAAAGCAACCTCTTCACGGCTTTTCTCATCGCTCATATCGTAGTGAGTGATCAGTTCGGTTGGAACTGTAAAGAGCCAGGGATCAACATCAATAATCTCAGCGAATTCAGTCGCTAGCTGATTGTAGTATTTGAAGTAAGTGCTTTTCTTTCGCTGATACCAACCGAGTTCTCGAGCTGGATTGATGGGAGTTTCTAAATTCTCACCCCATTCAGCGTAGAACTCAGAGAAGTCGTTATTACTTACAACCACATCAGGGCAGTAGCCTTTAACAAAAATCTTTCCATTGGTAGCGACAGCAGCTTGAACAGAGATTTTCTCTCCCGATGCCCCAGTCATTTCAACTTGCTCATCACCTTGTAGGCGCGGGAATGCAACTTCGACGTTGTAACCAGCGAGCTTCACCATTTTGGTGAGAGCAATGACGTTATCCCAGTAGTAAGGGTTGTTAGTATGTTCTTCTGACAAGATCAAAATATTTTTAATCTCTGGTCCGTAGTGCTTTGATAAATAAAACTTAACGGGATCGCCTGAGTTCTCCCGATCGGTAATACAAATATTGTTAAAGCCCGCAGGAAAAATATTGGCGTCGACATTTGAAACTTTGAAGCCTGAATCGCGAATGTCGTAACTTGAATAAAACGGAAGATCGACCTCGAAGCGATGCTCCGCAAACCATTTGTTTATTTTTTCGAGGTTCGCAACGATTTTTTGGTGAACGAGATCTTGAACCATTTTCTTCCTTTAGAGATTCGGATCAGCTTCAGGCTTCGCCGGAACCAAAGCAGGAGGAGGCGTCAGTACCGGTTTTTCCGTAGTTTTACTTTTTCTCGGAAGGCTCGGTAGAGAGCGCTGACCTAAAATTCTTTTTCTCGCGGCGGGAGTTAAATCACTTCCAACTTTTTGCTGCGCTAAGAGCTTTTTTATTTCGCGATTCACTTTTTCAGTTTCGTTGAAGAGCGATTGCACGTAAGTCGAATTCTGATCAGCTAATCTATGGCGGCTTAAGTCATTGAGGAGATCGACCATTTCGAAAGTCATTTCCCACTGCCGCTGTTGAATCGTACGGGCTTGCAAAACATCGTCAGTGCTTGTTGTAGCCGGTGGATTATGGATAACCGTCCAGAGGTTTTTATAAATGGTCGCAAGATCTTCTGACGCTTTCTTCGACCAATGATCGTGATTCAACTCAGCAGCTTCAAGCAAAAATTGTTGCGTCTTTGCAAGCGGACGAACCACAACCTCAAAGTTTTCCCAGCTGGCTTCACGAAGATTTGTTCTACCCATGTGATAAAGCGTTTTGGCTAACCACTCGGGCTGGTTAGCTTGACTGCGCTGACGACGGTATCCCATCACTGCAGTTTCAGCTTGTTTGTAAAGCGCCTGCGCTTGTTCTACATTTCCAACTCGAGAGTAAGCAGCGGCCTGACGCGAAGGCAGTTCTGCCGTAGCCACTTCAGGAGCAAGTAGATGTTTACGCTGATTGACGTCGTCAAGAACTGCAACAACTTGCGCATCGTCACCAAGAGCTTCGAGACAAAATGAAAGTCGGTAAAGAGCGTACGCTTGCAGCCTGGGCGCGGATTTCAAAGTGCTGATGATGACTTCCCGGTATTTATCTGCAGCTTCTTGGAACTGGCGTTCAAGTTCTAACGAATAAGCGATGTTGAAGTTAGCAACTTGCGTGTAGTTAGAAACTGGAACTGCCTGAAGAAAGTTTTCTAAGTCTTGGCGACCTTCGGCGTACTTACCTTGCTCAATTTTTTTCAAGCCTTGGTTGTACTGATGTGACGACGCCGGTGCTAAAAGTTGATGAGGCTGATCGAAGACTTTTCCGATCGAACTACAACTTGCCAGAATCGCTAGTGCTGGAATTAATTTTTTCATCAAATCTTTCTGCTAGTCGTTCAAGCCCTTCGAGCCCGTGAACGTCTTGATTGTACTCTGGAATTCGAACGATCCGCACGCTTTCGCCAACAGTTTTTTCAAATTTTTCATATAGTTCGTAACGCTGCGAATGATAACTGCGGAAAGTTTGATAGAACTCAGTCAATGCGCTTGGGCCCGAGGCTGAAGTCGAGGCGACGTTGTTCGAATTTCCATTGCTCAGCCAAAGCGGAAACGCGCGATTGATGACAACGCCTGAGAGCCTGTAACCCATATTTTTGAGAATCGACTGGAGGTATTGCGCTTCGGCTAATTTAGCAGCGTCGAAGCTGGTCACTACGATGAAGGCAGTTTGCTCTCCCAGAAGTAGCTCTTGAGCGCCCTTGCTCCGATCGCGCAGAACTTTCTGTAGATTACGGATGCTGGCAAAAAAATCGACGAGCTCATCGATGAACTGACTTCCCGTGAGCATTTCAAGCGACTTTAAAACTGTTCGCGTTCCACGATTTACTAAACCCGACAGCAGACCACCGTTTTGGCCACCCGCGAACATAAACCATTTCGTCACTGAATCTTGGAACAGATTACTTAAACGCTCTGGCGCTTTTAAAAAATCAATCGCGTGCTTTGTAGGTGGAGTGTCGAGAATGATGACGTCGTACTTTTTTGATTCAAAGGCTTCATACAATCTTTCGAGCGACGTAAACTCTTGCGAGCCACTCAAAGTTGTTGAAAGCTGATGATAGAGTCGGTTTTTTAAAAGTCTTTGCGCCAGTTCTTGGTTCGCAGAGTGCCTGACAACAAACGCATCAAAGGTTTTCTTTGAATCGATGACACCAGCTTCGAGGTTACCTTTTGATTTCAAGCCTTCAACTTTTCTTACTTCATGCTCGGTTAAGTCGAGACCCAGTGCTGTTGCTAAACGTTTTGCTGGGTCGACAGTGAGTACGAGCGTGCGAAGGCCGAGATCGGCCGCACGAACCGCGAGAGCGGCTGAGAGAGTGGTTTTCCCGACTCCTCCACTCCCCGCGCAGACAACTACTTTTGAAGTTTTCAAAATTTGATCAAAGGTAATCACAATC
>JAYSYM010000581.1:0-3187 GCA_043727635.1 Bdellovibrionales bacterium
AAAAGAGCAGCAGCTGAAGGCTGCTGAGATGAACGAGAAACTTCAGAGCGAAACCCTCGACCTCACGTTGCCAGCACCGCAAGTTCCGGTCGGAGCTCAGCACCCAATTTCAATAGTGACCGAAGAAATCGTTTCGATCTTAGCTCGCCTCGGTTACTCAGTTCGCACTGGTCCTTTGATTGAAAAAGATAAGTACAACTTCGAAGCGTTGAACATTCCAAAAGATCATCCGGCTCGCGACATGCAAGATACTTTCTATGTCGATGAGTCGAACGTGTTACGCACTCACACTTCGCCAATTCAGATTCACGTTCTCGAAAGTGAAAAGCCACCTTTGCGAATTTTGGGGGTTGGTCCCGTGTTCCGGTCAGACAGCGACGTTTCTCATTCACCGAACTTTCATCAGATTGAAGGAATGCTCATCGACAGCAAAGTTTCGATGGCCGATCTCAAGGGAACAATTTCATTCTTCGTTCGAGAGTTCTTCGGCAAAGATTTAAAGACTCGCTTCAGACCAAGCTTTTTTCCTTTCACAGAGCCGTCAGCCGAAGTCGATTGCCAATGTCCAATCTGTACGGGCAAAGGGTGCCGTATGTGCAAAGACTCAGGCTGGGTTGAGATTGGCGGAAGCGGATTAATTAATCCCAACGTCTTTAGGCATGCCGGAGTTGAATATCCTAAATGGCAAGGCTTTGCGTTCGGTTTTGGTATTGAGCGTATGGCGATTATTAAGTACGGAGTCGATGACATCAGACTCTTCAATGAAAACGATCTTCGATTTTTAAGGCAGTTCGCACTATGAAAATTTCACTTAAGTGGTTATCGGACTACATCAATATTTCAGAATACTTTGCTAACCCACAAGAGCTTGCAAACAAGCTTACTGCTGCGGGAATTGAAGTCGAAGCAATTCACAATCTTGCAAAACAATTTGAGAACGTTGTCGTTGGGCACATTCTCGAGAAAGGTCAGCATCCAAACGCTGATCGCTTAAGCCTCTGTCAAGTTACGACTGGTGAAGGCCGCCTCCATCAGATCGTTTGCGGCGCTCAAAACCACAAACAAGATGATCGAGTAGTAGTTGCATTGCCTGGCGCAGTTCTTCCTGGTGATTTTCAAATTAAGAAAAGTAAAATTCGCGGAGTTGAGTCAGGCGGAATGCTTTGTTCAGAAAAAGAATTGGGTCTTGAGGAGAAGAGTGGCGATGGAATCGTAATTCTTTCGCGTGATGCAAAAATCGGTCAGTCTTTTGCTGAGTACATGGGTTTTGACGACATCGTTTTTGAACTCAAAGTTACGCCGAATCGTGCTGACTGTTTGTCACACTTAGGGCTTGCGCGCGAAATTGCAACTCTCTTAAAGCGAGAAGTTAAAACGCCGTCTGATAAATTGTCGACGGGCACGTCAGCGTCGACCAAGTCAGTTGCACTCGAAGTTAAAGATTCTGAACTTTGCCCACGATACACGGGCCGAGTTGTGAAGGGTGTGAAAGTTGGTCCTTCACCTGATTGGTTGCGAAAGCGCTTAGAGTCAGTTGGCTTAAATTCAATTAACAACGTTGTCGATGTCACGAATTACGTGATGATGGAACTCGGTCAACCGCTCCACGCATTTGATACTTCGATGATCAAAGGTAAGAAGATCATCGTTGCTAAGGCTACGGCTGGCGAAATTTTCACAGCTCTCGATGACAAAGAACTTAAGCTCAAAGGTGAAGAGTTAACAATTAGAGACGGCGAGGGTGCAGTTGCACTTGCGGGCGTGATCGGTGGCAAGAACTCCGGCATCAGTGATTCAACTACTGAAGTTTTCATTGAGTCTGCTTACTTCGTTCCAAGTCACGTTCGAAAAGTGTCGCGCAGTTTCGGTATCGACACAGATTCTTCGTATCGCTTTAGTCGCGGTGTTAATCCCGAGATGGCTCCGATTGCGCGCGATCGCGCAGCACAACTGATTCAACAAGTTGCTGGCGGAGAGATTGCGGCCGATTCATATGACAATTATCCAAAGCCATTTCAGCGCGGTGAAATCAAAATTACTCTTGAAACACTCACTCAGCGATTAGGCTACGAAGTGAAGCCGGCTGAATTCGAAGAGTGGATGAAGCTTCTCGGTTGTACAGTTGCCGCAGATGGACCAAAAAATGAACCAACAAATGAAACAACTGTGTGGAGTATTAATCCGCCGCTTTCGCGAGTAGATCTCACGATGGACATGGATTTAGTTGAAGAGTTCGCGCGTCTTCATGGTTATCAACATATTCCTGAAACATTAGTTCCAAGTAGTGTGGCGCCCTCGACTCATACTCCCGAATATCTCCTCCATCAAAAAGTTCGAAAAGTTTTGGTGTCAGAAGGGTTCTCGCAAGCGGTTAATTACGCTTTCATCGGCGCAAAATATCAGTCTGACATTTTGGGAGACGTCGAACGCTTTAAATACTTTGGACTTCGCTCAGTTGCTCAGGCAATTCCGCTAATCAATCCTCTCAATGAAGAGCTCGGAGTGATGCGCACTTCGCTCACGCCAGGGCTTTTGAAAAATGTGTTACATAACGTTCGCTTCGGAGTGAACGCAGGACAACTTTTTGAAATCGGCTTCTCACATTTCAAAACTGATGATGGCTATGGGCAAGAGGGACGCTTAGGCCTTGCGCTGTGGGGCGCGCCTGTCGGCCTATGGCAAAAGAAAGCCGAATCACCTGCGGTATTCCGTTTGAAAGCTCACCTTGAAGCAGCGTTGAGCAAACTTGGTTTTGCAAAGTGGACTTGGACGCAATCGAAAGACGTAACGAACATTCCTGAGTTTTTACATCCGGGACAAACTGCAACACTTACCATTGAAGGTAAGCCAGTCGGTTTTGTTGGAACTCTTCATCCGAATTTGTCGGGCGAGTGGAAGATGAGAGATGAGTGTGCGATCGCTGAGCTAAACCTTGAAAGGTTAACTTCAACGCTTTCTCGCTCTCCAAAGTTCAAACAGATTTCAAAACAACCAGCAGTCGATCGTGATTTGGCATTTGTTATGCCTAAGGATCTCGCGTCGTCGGCAGTTGAAGAGGTTATTCGCAAAACAGGTGGGCCGCTGTTGAAAGAGCTCTATGTGTTCGATGTATTCGAAGGTGGTCAACTTCAGCCTGGACAAAGGTCAGTTGCTTATCGACTTATCTTCCAGGATGCGAACGCTACAC
>JAYSYM010000582.1:0-3184 GCA_043727635.1 Bdellovibrionales bacterium
TCGCGAACTTTACGCTCGCATGATGAAGACACTTGCGCAGACTGGTAACGGTTGGATGACGTTTAAAGACGCTTCTAACTTAAAGTGTAACCAAACTGCTGTAGCAGGAAACGTTGTTCACTTATCAAATCTTTGCACAGAGATTTTAGAAGTAACTTCGAATAAAGAAACTGCAGTTTGCAATCTTGGTTCAGTGAATCTTTCACACCACATTGTTAATGGGCAGTTCGATTTCACGAAGCTTTCGACGACTGTTCGGACAGCTGTGAAATTCTTAGACCGAGTTATCGACATCAACTTCTACCCTATCGATTCAGCTGGCAGCTCTAACAACCGCTGGCGCCCAGTAGGCCTTGGAGTGATGGGTCTTCAAGATGCCTTGTTCAAACTTCGTTTGGCTTATGATTCAAAAGAAGCTTGCGATCTTTCTACAAAAATCCAAGAAGAGATTTACTACAATGCAATGCTGACTTCGATCGAGCTTGCTGAAGCCGCTGGTCCACACCCGAGCTTCAAAGAAACTCGTGCAGCTCAGGGCCACTTCCAGTTTGATCTTTGGGGAATTAAGCCAGCAGACACAGCTCGCTGGGAAGCTTTGCGCACTCGCATGATGAAGTCAGGCGCTCGCAACTCACTTCTCATCGCAATAGCTCCAACAACTACAATAGCCTCGATCGTTGGTTCATACGAATCAATTGAGCCGATGGTTTCTAACTTGTTTAAGCGCGAAACATTGTCTGGTGAGTTCCTTCAAGTAAATCGCTACTTATGCCAAGAACTAAAAAACATTGGTCTTTGGAGCGAAGTTGTTCGTAACGAAATTAAACGTCACGAAGGTTCAATCCAAAGCATCACTGCGATTCCTGCTGAGATCAGAAATATCTATCGCACAGCTTGGGAATTACCAATGCGCGCATTGATCGACATGGCCGCTGCTCGCGGTGCCTTCATCGATCAAAGCCAATCGCTGAACCTGTTCATCGAGAGTCCTACGATCGGCAAGCTTTCTTCGATGTACATGTACGCATGGGAAAAAGGTCTTAAAACGACTTATTACATGCGCTCTCGTCCAGCGACTTCGATTTCAAAAACAACTTTAGATACTGAAACGCCAACGGCAATTGCTGCCCCTACTCCACCAGAAGTAGCGTTAGCTCCGGCTGCGTCTTTGGCAGCGTTTTCAGATGCCGAAGCGATTTCTTGCTCTTTAGAAAACCCAGAAGCTTGCGAAGCTTGTACTTAATAGCTTTGTGAGACGACGAACGACAACCAGACGTTTAGGCAACTGAACGTCTTTTGAAGATTTGCAACTTTGAAACTTACTTGAACGACACCAGGAGATTACGATGATCTTAAGCCCAGGCTTTAACCTTACATTGCGTCCAATGAAGTACCCCGCGTTCTACGAGATGTATAAGAACGCGATTAAAAACACGTGGACGGTTGATGAAATTGATTTCTCTAAAGACACAACTGACCTTCGCACTCGCCTAACACCTGCGGAACAACACTTAATCAGCCGCCTGATTGCCTTCTTCGCAACTGGTGACTCGATTGTTGGTAACAACCTGGTGTTGAACCTTTACAAGCACATCAACTCTCCTGAAGCGCGCTTGTACCTTTCACGCCAGCTTTATGAAGAAGCTCTTCATGTTCAGTTCTACTTAACTCTGCTTGATACCTACATTCCCAACCCAGACGATCGCGCGAAAGCGTTCGACGCCGTTGAGAATATTCCGGCTATCAAGCGCAAGGCAGAGTTCTGCTTTAAGTGGATGGATTCAATCAACGAAATCGCTACTCTTGAAACAATTCAAGATCGCAGACGCTTCTTGATGAACTTGATCTGCTTCGCTACATGCGTAGAAGGCTTGTTCTTCTTCGGTGCTTTCGCTTACGTTTACTTCCTTCGTTCAAAAGGTCTTCTCGACGGACTTGCGAGCGGAACTAATTGGGTTTTCCGAGATGAATCAGCTCACATGAACTTTGCATTCAAGGTTATCGAAACAGTTCGTGCTGAAGAGCCAGAACTTTTCAACCAAGGTATGCAAGACATGGTTGTAGCGATGCTTGAAGAAGCGGTTGATTGCGAAATGGCGTTTGCTCAAGACGTTTTAGGTCTTGGGATCGCAGGCTTGTCAGAAAAAGACATGCGCCAGTACCTTGAGTACTGTGCTGATCAACGTTTACGTGCACTGAGTATTCCAACTCGCTTCAATGTAAAAAATCCGTTTGGCTTCATGGAGCTTCAAGACGTGCAAGAACTTACAAACTTCTTTGAACGTCGTGTATCGGCTTATCAAGTTGGAGTTAGCGGAGCAGTTAGCTTCGACGAAACATTCTAGATCGGCCGAAGGCTTCCTCATGAATTTTTTAGTTCTTTGTGCGCTCATCGCTCTTACCTCTGCAGACGTTCATGCTTCTATCGATGCATCACGGCCAGGAAAGCCCTACGGGCCGATTTGGTCTGCATGCGATACCTGCGCGCAGCCCGAGAGTGCCTACTACGATCCAGAATCGAAAATGCTTTTCATCTCAAACGTTGATGGGACACCCGTTGCGAAAGACGGAAAAGGTTCAATTCAGATGGTCCACTCCAACGGTAAGATGTTGAAGGCTAATTGGGTCACCGGATTAAATGCGCCTAAGGGCATGCGAGCTCACAAAGGTGTGCTTTGGGTTAGCGATATTGATCAAATTCTTTCAATTGATATTGCAACAGCAAAGATCACTCGACGCCTTAAAGTTCGTGGGGCAAAGTTTTTAAACGATGTTGCAATCGATTCGATTGGCACTGTTTACGTATCGGATATGCTCAGCGATAAGATCTACCAAGTCGTCAACATCACCATCGGAACTTTCTTTGAAGGTCAGCTTCTAGAAGCACCAAACGGTCTTCTTGTGCAGGGGCACAAGCTCGTTGTAGCAAGTTGGGGAAAACCGGCTGCTGACTTCACGACCAAGGTTCCAGGTCGCTTGATGAAAATAGATCTAAAGACAAAAGCTGTTGAGTACGTAACGCAAAAGCCGCTCGGAAATCTTGATGGGCTTGAGATTGATGGAAAAGGAAACTATTTAGTTTCTGACTGGATGGCCGGAAAAGTTTATTCAGTTACACCAGAAGGTAAAGTGCAGGAGCTCTTTAAGGGAATGAAAGGTGCGGCCGACATTGGCTTCATTCCTG
>JAYSYM010000583.1:0-3180 GCA_043727635.1 Bdellovibrionales bacterium
TTAACAATCAGAGCCCATACCAAGGACGGAGGGATTCATGTCTTCAGGTTTTACAGATGAATTTGGCAACGAACTAATTCCAGACATTGCGCTACCTAATGAACTTCCCCCGCTTCCCAATCTGGCTGACTTACCTCCGCAGGTACTTCACTCAGGCACAGTCGAAACTCTTCTCGGTCAGAACGACGATTTGTTTGCTCGGCTGAAAGTCAGTTTCAAAACCAATGCAGAGCTTGAACGACAACTCATGATTCAAGAGCAATCGGAACTCGAGATAAAACATATCAACAGTTCCCTTCTCGCTCAGATCCAAGTCTTACAAGAAAAAGACAAAGCGCAAAAAGTAAGACATGAAGAACTTGAAACTAAGATCGCAGCCCTCAACGCTGTTGTCGAATCTGAGAATGTGCGAAACACAAATGCGCAAATGCAGCTCGAAGAAAAAGGCGATGCTTTCGAGACCTTGAGAACAAAACTTAACGAAGCTGCTCAGCATATTGAGTCTCAAGAAGCGGCTATTCGTGAACTTGAAGTACAGCTAAGTTCTGATTTTGAATTACGCTTAATGAAAGCAGATGCTCAACATCAGCTTGCACAAGCCGAAGCTGAACAAAAGCTTTCTATGACAACTGCTGAAGCCCAAAATCTTCAGGCAGAATTAGTTACAATTAAAGAGAAAGCTGGCAAGCTTCAGAACATTTCTGAGAAGTGCGCAGAAGCTGAAAATCGTCTGGTTTACTTCGAAAGACGATCAGAAGAACTTGAAAATCGTTTCAACAAAGATTTCTCGGAACTACAAAGTCAGCTTGCAATTTATCGCACTGAAGCTAAAACGCTATCGATCCAACTTCATAATACTGAAGAGCGCTTAGATGAGAAGTTAGCTGAGGGTGTTCGTTTGAAAGAATCTCTCACTGAATCACAAGATCAGTTCGAGAGCCTTCAAACTCTTTGGACCGAAGGTCAAAAACGACTCGAAGAAAGTCGTTTGAAGTACGATTCACTCCATAAAATCAATCAAGAGCTCAGCCGCAAACTAAAAGATCAGCGTGCAGTAACGGCTGATCCAAGTCTTTACAGTGATAAGCCTCTCGCAGGTACCGAGCAGTCAAAAGCGCAGAAGTTTGAGCGACTAGAGAACTTGCTAGCAGGTATTCAGGCAGGATTTCCGACTTCTTCAGCGGGAATGATTGAAAACGGCAAGTCTCCAAAAGGCCAAGCTGAAATTTAGATTTCAGCTGATGGGTCTTTATCTTCAGAATCTGTAGCTGACTCATCAATTGATAGGTCAGTAGCTGCAAATAAAGTTTCAAATGAGATGATGTTCTCAGGCGTCGTTGGCTGTTCGTGCGGAATCGAAGGTATGCCTTCTTCAATGAACGAACGCGACGCTAGCTGAAAGCTTTCGAAAATCAAAACGTCATGAAGCGGAGTGGCAGCAAAGAGTCGTCGAAATTCAGTGCCGACGTTTGAAAACTTAAAGCCATTAGTGTTTGCTGCTTTGAAAGCTTGCATAGTTTCTAGAAACGGAATTATCCCGCTCGATCCTACAAAACTTAGACTTTGAAAATTGAACACGACCTGGGACTGAGTGAATTTCTCGAGGCAAACCTTGCGGAAACCGTCGGCTGACTCCATGTCGATTCGTCCGAGCAAATGAACGACTACTACTTCTCCTTCATTTGAAACTCGAGCTTGCATGTGGTTTCCTCCCCCCCCTTAAGTATGTCTCTACACGAGCTTTCACTCAATGAGACGCCGGACTAGATTTGTCGATTGAGCAGTTGCCAACTTTCGTCCAAAACTTAACAATAACCATATGAAACTACTTCGGAAGTTGCTTAGTCAGCTACTCTCGCCCCTCAGTCTGGGCCTGCTGATCGCAATTGGCTTTTCAATCTTCGCGAACCTCTACTACAGAGCCCCTGAAGAATTCAAAGTCATGAGTAAGGTGAATCAATACTTCTATGACTCGAGAATGGAGTATCGAGGAGCTAGACCTGGTCACCCCGATATCGCTATCCTCGCCATCGACGATCGATCACTTCTGCAAGAAGGTCGCTGGCCGTGGCCACGTCAGAAAATGGCTGAATTGGTCAAGCGTGCAATGGAAAACGGCGCGCGATTAGTCGCATTTGATATGGTTTTTTCAGAAGAAGATCCAAATTCAGCACGCCCCGCTTTAGTTGAAGTTCAGACTAAACTTGCTGATAAAAAGATCTCATCAAATATTGTCTCAGGAATTTTGGATCAACAAATTTTATTGGCCGATTCGGATGAAGTACTTGGCAAAGTTATTGGAAAGTACCCGAACAACCTAGTCATGGGTGCGCTTTATGAAGAGTCGCATGATCTATCACAGTTGAGTCCCACCACTGAACTTTGCTATAACATGCTTTCTTGGAACACCGGTGCTGACACTTACTGGAAGCGAGACGAGATTTTAGTTCTAACACCCGTTGAACTTAAACTTCCAGAGCCTTTGCTTGAGCATTACCATAGTTACTTCACAACAGTGCTTGATCCATCTTCTGTCGACCGTTGGTTCAAGGTCAACGAGGTTACTAAAATTTTAGTGGAAGCCCTGGTGAGCAAAGTTGGTGAACCACTCAACCAAGACAATATCGAACCTTTGCTTGTGTATTACTCGGCTGGAAAATTAAATCTTTATGGCGAGTTGCTAGGGATTACTCCCGATAAACTTAGTGAAATTCGCCGAGGCTTAAGCGAAATATTTAATCCAAGCCGGTCAGCATCACTTAGCGCACAGATCTACGGAGAGAAAAAAAGATATTGCGAACGATTCTTAGGGCTGAATGATGAGCTTCTTAGTCAGAAGGCTTTTAACACTATTTATGATAAACCCGAACTTTATGAATACTTTGGACTCGACAAAAACTGGATCGAGCTGCAGAAAAAATCGACGGAACTTGCTGCCAGTGCTTTAGAAGTTTATATCCAGAAATTGAAAGACGAATCAACGCATTCGCACATCACAAGTACTGATTTTTGGCGAGTTAACATTCCAAAGATTGCTCAGCAAACAAGGCATTCAGGCTACTTTAATACATCTCTAGATAACGACGGAGTGATTCGATCAGGTGCCTTGTTGACAAAGTTTGGTGAGATTTACATTCCGTCACTAGCGATGAAAAGTATCGCCGTTCTTAGCGAAACAAT
>JAYSYM010000584.1:0-3179 GCA_043727635.1 Bdellovibrionales bacterium
TCCTTTTTCCCCTGCTCGACCTGTTCGACCAATGCGGTGAACATAATTTTCAGCATCATCCGGCAATTCATAATTCACAACCATGTCGACGCCCTTGATATCAAGGCCGCGAGCTGCAACGTCTGTTGCGACAAGGATGTTACTGTCGTTTTGTGCTTTAAACTGCTCCATCACGCGATTGCGTTGTGCTTGCGTGAGCAAAGAAGAAATACCAACAGCCAAAACTCCATTGTCAGTTAAGAACTGCGCGATACGCTGCACATTCATTTTGTAATTGCTAAAGACAATCGCCTGACGAGGTTTGTGCTTTCGAAGAATCGAAAGTAAGTGCGCCGGCTTCTCATTGTGTCCGATGTGGAAAATCTGATCTTCAACGTTTTCAGCTTTCGCTTGGTCACGACTCACATTCACTTCAACCGGATCTGCTCCGAATTGATAAGCAGTGTTCATCACATCAAGGTTAAGTGTGGCGCTAAAAACTAAGAACTGGCGTTCTTTCGGTACACGCTGAAGTAAGAATTTCATGTCTTCTTTGAAGCCCATGTCGAACATGCGATCAGCTTCGTCGAAAACAATGGCGCGAACATTTTTTAAATCAACGAGATGCTCTTTATACAAATCAATAAAGCGACCCGGTGTTGCGATGATGAACTCAACTCCATCACGTAAACCTTTTTTCTGAGTCTCGTACGATACTCCGCCATAAATTGAAACTGCTCTTAAGCCTGACGAGCCAGAAAGTGATTTAGCATTTTCGTAAACTTGCTCGCACAACTCACGAGTTGGAACGAGAACAAGTACGAACTGATTGCTGCGCCAATCGGTGAACGCGCGCTTTTTTAATTCTTCATCTTCGGTGTGAGCTAAATCACGTGCGCGAAGAATTCTTTCCATTAACGGAAGTAAGAAGGCCGCAGTTTTTCCGGTTCCAGTTTGCGCGAGTCCCGCGATGTCTTTGCCTTCGATAATGTGAGGCATTGTTGCTTCTTGGACTGGAGTACAAGTATCAAACTTTAGAGTTTCAAGTGCTGCGTTTAATTGTGGGTGCAGCTGCAGTTCTGAGAATTTCAAAATTAAGATCTCCGCTATGAGACGAGGGCCAGCGCCTGCAAGAGGCGAAGGCGCAACGCCTATGGTCATTGAACGAGAAAAATGTATCTGATGGAGCCTTATGAAGTCAAAGACGCATCAGCACTAAAATAGCAGGAAGCTATTTTCGCGCGTGAGCCTGAAGGGCCAGGGCAGGAGCCCGCAGCAGAAACGCACGGAGAGCGGCAATAAACGCCTCGGGTTGATCACTATGTACCCAGTGACCAGCATCTTTGATCTCGATGCCTTGAATAGAAGGGTTTCTCTTTAAAACCTCATCGAATAGGTCGCGCGGCAGGTCGCGCGAAAGCTCGCCTCTCACAAGTAGAACGGGCATTTGAAGTGTCTCGATTTCCTTCCACCGATCTTGTGTTCGCCCAGCCAGAATACTTTCGCGAACTCCTTTTTCTGAAAAGCGCCAAACAGCTCGTCCCTGCTTGTCTTCAATGATATTCGCGTAGAAAAATTGAGCGATTCCCTCTCGGTCAGGCCTTGCTTTAAAAATCTCGAGAAACTTCGAATCAAAGAACTCTTTCGCCAGGCGCTTACTCTCAAAAGGTACTGGCACCGAGTTCAGGAGCGTGAGCAGCGACTCGGCGGCGTTCTCCCGCATGACCGGGCCGATGTCTTCGATGACCAGTTTTTCTACTGAAGATGGGAAGCGATGCGCAAACTCAAGAGCATTTCGGCCACCCATTGAGTGACCAACTAGGTTCACTTTTCCCCAACGAAGTTCCTCAAGGATAAGCTTTAAATCTTGAGCATAGTCGTCGGGGGCATAGCCGTTTTCGGGGTGAAATGAGCGGCCGTGACCTCTTTGATCATAAACCAGGCACTGAAACTGCGAATCGAAGGCTTTTGTGACCGCTCTCCAGTTCAAACCAAAGCCCATGACCCCGTGTAAAAACACGAGTTTGGGCGCCTGATCGCCGGCTCCGCTCACCGAGTAATTAAAATTCGTGAGATAACTCATAGGCCTTAGCTCTTATCCTTTGACCCTGCTTTTGGTTTGCGTCAAAACGCTAGCATAGAGGCACAGAAGTTTGGAAGTCATAAAGCAACGCCCGCATCTTCATAAAGACTGGATCGATTCGCACGCTTACGGAATCGTGAAGGCACTTCAAAAAGCAAATTTCACGACATATCTCGTCGGCGGTTGCGTGCGCGATCTGCTTCTCAACATTCATCCCAAAGATTACGACATTGCAACCAAAGCTCACCCCCCGCAGGTGAAGCGCTTAATTTATATGTCGTTCATCATCGGCAAACGTTTCAGATTAGTTTTAGTTAAACGAGATGAACAACAATTCGAAGTTGCAACTTTCCGGCGCGACCTGACCGAAGTCGAAGTCGCTGAGCGAGCGGCTGCCGCCGTCGAAATTGTTGAAGACGAAACGGCTGAATCAAACGCAGCTGTTTTCTTACCGCCACTCCCTTCTGGCGACAACATTTTTGGTGAACCAGAAGAAGATGCAAAACGTCGCGACTTCACGATCAACGCTTTATTTTACGATCCGATTGCAGATCAAATTCTCGATTACGTTGGAGGAATGGATGACATTCAAAAACGTGTTCTGCGAATGATTGGTGATCCGAATAAACGCTTGATTGAAGATCCAATTAGAATTCTTCGTGGTTTGCGGTTTGCTCACAAAGCTGGATTCACTCTTGATCCTGAGTTGCGAGCAGCGATGCAGACTCATTCATCAAGTTTGATGAAGTCAGTGCTTCCTCGTAAACGCGAAGAGATTCTCAAAATTCTTCGACTCGAGAGACCTGACTTAGCTTTGATTGAAGCTTACGACCTAGGTTTACTCGAGTTTGTTCTTCCGACTTTGCACAAGCTGTTCGCGGATGTTTCGAAAAAAGAAATGTTCTTCGAAAACTTCCGCGCCTTCCACCAGCTCGCCGACAACGGTGCCGATACAGTTCACCTTTTCGGCTGGTTATTGTTTTCGTATTTCCGAACGATCATCGAAGATCCGACTCACGAACAAACTGATGAACTTGCGCAAGATGAAGATGTTCGTCGCGTGATGCGCGACGAGCTCGGAATGTTTAATCACGAGCAAAGCGCAGTCAGTCGCGCT
>JAYSYM010000585.1:0-3178 GCA_043727635.1 Bdellovibrionales bacterium
TGACTCGTGAATCAACCGAAGCGGTCTTTGCAGGCGAGATGTGCGCCAACGGGTATTCCGATGGAAACCCGAATAAGCCTGCAACTGTCTTGAACGCTATTGAGCAAGGGCTTACGCCGCTGTTCTTTGCCCTCGCCCAAAAGATTGAAGTGAAAACAGTTCTGCGTAAATGTAATTAATCTCAGTTTTTAGGGCCGACTCTTGATTGTTCTCTCAGTGATCAAAACCTAAATTGTGGCGGTTCGAAACGCTAAAGTGGATCATTTCGCCTAAATACTTTCGATCAACCGGCTTTGCGATTAAACCGTTAAAGCCATTTCGCAAACACTCAATCTTAGTTTCTCTGCGCGAGTCTGCAGTGACCGCGATGATCGGGGCCTTGTAGCCTGCAGCACGCATCGCAAACGTTGCATCGAAGCCATTGAGTTTCGGCATTTGCAAATCCATTAGAACGACATCGGGGAGTGCTTTTTCAAAGACGCGAAGGGCTTCCTCGCCGTTAGCGGCACAATGTACTTCGCATCCAAGCGAATTTAATATTCGCGAGAGAAAGCGCTGAGTCTCGAGACTATCATCGACAACTAAAACAACTTTGTTCATTAAAGCGAGCGAGAAATCAGTTGGTTCGGTCTCATCTATGAATGGCGTAAATTCTTCAAGTGTTGTCACCGTGGCCCTCACTTCCTTCAGCTAATTTACTAGAGGAGGTCTGTTATCTCAAGTTTAGGTATTTGCGCGAATGTCTCAGATTCTACTTAATCAGTTGATCGAGCAGTCGCCAAAGTGGGGGAGCTTGGCCCGATGACATCGTTGAGTTTCGCATGAGAACTGGAACCATTGTCTCTTCTGCCGTCGGACCCCCATGAAGGCCAACATAATCTTTCGAAAACGCCGTTTCTGAATCCGGAATCACAACTAAGTCAGGCGAAGTCTTTGCGGCAAAGTAATGAGCGAGATTTGAAATAAAGAACGGGTGTTTGAATGGATCAGCTTCAGCACTCAAAGCACTTGGGCAAATCCATTCACTCTTCTGAATTGAAATAGCAATTCCGTCTTCTTTACACGAAGGATAGCGAAGGATTTCTATCGATAATTTTTTTTGTTCTGAGGCGACTGTGAATCCTGAATCAGTTTTTCGTGCGACGATCTCGATACCTTTGTGCTTGAGGAGCTCCTCTGAAACATAATCTTTCGAATTTTGATCGCGAAGATAAACTGCAGCCATTCGGCTTTCGTTGAGGACTTTACTTTTCTTAGTCAATTTAGAGACGATTTGCTCGATATTGAGAGCGTAGTTAATTTTACTCGCAAAACCGTGGTCGGCGGTAATGACTGTAACGATCGAGTGCTTGTTTTCAGTCTCTTTTAGCAGCTCAAGTAAGGGTTTAAGTTTTTCATCTAAACTCATTGTGTAAGCGAGAGTTGAGGCTGCGAGAGGGCCGTGGCCGTGCGCTAGGAAGTCGACCCCAATAAGATGGACAAAAATAAATGAAGGCCAGTGTTCAGGTCGATTTTTTGAGAGTAGTAACTCAACGGCTTCAATCTTTTTAGAATCAGCGTAGTCGTAATTTCCATCAGCAATTTCGAGTACTGATGATAAATCTTCAATTGGCGAATAAGCACTCGCATTAATACCAAGGCCGTAGTCGAGGCTAACACTTCGCTCGCCACGGGCTTTGAGCCGAGAGAAAATGCTATCAGTTTCCATTAGTTCGCCGAATGTTTTTCTCTTCAGAGGCTTTTCAAAATTCACAACTTCGTCGCCAAGGTAGAACGAGTTTCCGATAAAACCTGTTTGGCTGACCGGCTTTCCTTTAAGCAGGCTCGATATTCCTGGGAAGGTTAGGCTCGGGAAGGGCGCGTGCGCGCGATACATACCTCGATCAGTGTTAAAGAACGTTTTCACATTGGGCATATCGATTAGCGAGGCCTGAAGAGTTTGTTCAGAAAGGCCGTCGATAAGGAAGACGATCACGGTTTGTCGCGCAAGTTTTGGCGATGCTTCTAAGACTGCGTTGTAATCATCGGCGACGTGATGGCGAGTGGCGCAGCCGATGAAAGAGACCAAGAATGCGAGACTTAATAAAATAATTTTCAAAGAGCGCTCCTTGAATTTAAAAATGCGCCTGAGTTTCCAAGAACCTTTAGCGCTGCGAGATCCGACGAGCGCTGGGCGCCACGAAGGTATTTGTCGACTTTGCAATCGCGACCATGATTGAGGTCAGTAATTAAATTTAAAAAATTCTTTGAATTAGAAATTTTCGGGTCGCTACCGGCAAAACTGAATGTGAAGGTAGGTTTGGCAGAAGTTGCCTTGCCTGTCCTTGTCCAGAGAATCGGTGATTCAATATGGCGAAGCTTAATCGAGGGAGTTAGGCGAAACTTGCCATCGGTGCGAGGGAGAGTCTTCATCCCGTGGCTCGAGAGACGTTTCATCCATGACTCGCGAAACGAGCTCTTTAGTTCTTCTCGCGAAAGATTTTGAATTGCTGCGATAAGGTGATCGAAAAGTCTGGGCAGCTCAACGACTTGACCGTCTTGAGCGTGAGAGCCACTTGCCTTTAAGGTCGGAGCGCTGACAGCCCCACCAATTTTCTTATCGAGAAGTGCCATAACGATGTCAGACGCCGTTTCTTTAGTAGAGCGGTCGACCCATACACCGAGGCTCCATGTGGCGCTAAATTTTCCGGTTGATTCGGCGATATGCCAAGCCGAAGATGGCCAGTAAGACATGTCGCCAGCTTCAACTGTGAGTAGTTGCGATTTATCTTTATGTTTAGCGTACCGAAAGCTTTGCTCCAAATCTGGATTCTTTTTTACGTAATCAGAACTCCAAACTCGAAATTTCTTTAACCCTACAACTGGGAAGCTAAAAACTCCGCAGCGATCAATGTGAACCCCAAATGGTGTCTTTCGATAGTTTCCAAGATACAGACCCATTTCTGTGAATCGATTTGGATAACCGACTTCTTTGTATAAATCTCGGGTGAACCGATTGAGGATAGCTTGCTTCGCTTGGTTCACCTGCAGAAGCTCGTCGCAAACGAGGCAGTAGTCCTGATAAACTCGCTCCATGCGCTCGTGATAACCAAGAAGGCTAAGATCACTTCGCTTCGGCAAAACAAACATGGTCTCAAGATCTGATGAGCGGATTCCATTAACAAAAAACTTAAACCCG
>JAYSYM010000586.1:0-9642 GCA_043727635.1 Bdellovibrionales bacterium
TTTCAATGGTTCACGCGATGAGGCAAGCGTTTGCTTAGCCCATACCGGGTGGAACGACAGCTACTCGAAGGACGAAAAAGCTAACCAATGCAAAACAACTACAATGCAAATCCCTCGACTCAATCCAGTTCCGTACATCCCGCTGTCAGCAGGCATTAACGCGGCTGTCGCAGCGCAGTTTACGCAAGCTCGAAGTATCATTCGAGGGAACTGTCAGAAGGTAAGTCCCTACAATTGGGGTTTAGCGACGATGATGGTGAGTTCGTTTCGCGTAAGCGTTTCTGAACGAAAAAAGCAAATTCAAAAGATAGCTTCTGAGATGTCTAAGGCCGAAGGCTTCACTGACGTTGATGGCAAAACTGTTCGAGAAGGTGCACTCAACACTCTCGAGAAAAACTTAACGGCTTCGAATAAAGCCCCTGGAAGTTTTGACAGGAATGGCGAAGGGTTTGAAATAATCAACGGGCTAGCACAAGGCGGTTGCGAGCAAGCCAACGAAATCGGTTTTCCCGCATGGTTGGTCGACATCGAAATTTCACCAATCGTTCGTTACACGGAACTTACATTGCAGGGTGGTGGCGCTAATGAATGCTCGGCGGTTTCGAAATCCTATGCTGATCCGCCGGTAGCAAGCACGCTTCGCGAAGTGGATCCGACAGGAAAATTACAAGAAATCGCGGCCGAGCCTTCGGGTAAAAGTATGCTGAGATCCTCTCGAGGTTTTGAGAAAAATCCGTGGTGTCTCGCGTATGTGGCAATCAAAGCTAAAACAAAACCACGCAAGCCATTCGCACCATTCGGCGCACCGATTACGATGGAGGCAAAGGCAATTGCGGAGCCGTTCGGCGGAAGAATCGGCCCGTGGTATGGAAAGCGCTGGCCTTCGCAGGCCTCGCAATCTGAAGCAAGTGATCCAGTTGATGCACTCGCTGTTCCTCGCGGAGATTTTGATCGACAGTACGAGCCGCTGTACCTTCCAAACTATTCTCGATTTCCAGGTGACACGCTTGGTTTGAAATCGAAGCTGTCCCTCGGTCTTCTTCGGAATGCATTTTACGACGCTTTCAACAGTACAGCTGCAGCTTCAAAATTCAATTTCTCGGATTACCAAAATCTTTTGAAAGATTTCTGGAGCTCGGGCGACCCGCTTGCTTGGAGTATTTCAAACCGGTTTGCACCGTCCCGAATTTTAGAGATCGCTGCGGTCATGCCCGATTTATTTGATATCGCATACTACTCAGTTGATCCGCTTTATTACGAAGATTACCTCAGGCGCGCTCAAGGCTCGTTCCAGGGTATTGCTCCAGTCAGTGACCTCGGCGCACGTGCTGACAATGAACAGTTGAAAACTTATTCCATTAAAGAGCAGTACAAGGCGATCGAAAATCATCCGGATGCTGCAGATGCTTACTTCCTGACAAAAAAGTGGCAACACGTATTGACTGGATGGATGCAAGGCGGGGTCATGGAATACACTTCGCGTGCTCCCGCGGTCGCAGAAAAATTTGGTGAATGTGCGCAGTCGCCGGAAGGTCGGCAACCAAATGTGCCCGGCTCATGTATCAGCGGCGGTCGTGTCGGATATTCTGTTCGCCTTGTTCACAAAGAATATTTGTTCGGCGAACATAAACTCGGTGGCAGTGGAGTCGGTGCCGATCGAATCAAAAATCCTCCTCCCACGAACTTCTAGACTTTTTCCGCGCAGCGCGGAAGTTGGTGTCGAACTTTTCCTCAGATGAGACATCTTAAATCACTGTATTGCTTCAGGTAAACTCAAGGTGTCTCAGAGTGAGACAATGACTTTTGTCCTAAGGTGAGCCGCCCATCTCACCGATAAGAATTCGTGGGAGATCTCATGAGAAAATTCGCCATTCCGTCAGTGTTTTTTGCAGTCTGTCTGTTTTCATTGAATCTTTTCTCTGAGGTCAGCGATGATAGGCTTCGTGCAGAGGCCGCAGCGCTCAATGGAGAAAAACAAACTAGGCAGGCGAATATTGCTCAACTTCAAGCTCGTATTCCATCCTTTACGACGGACTTTCAGCTCGCCCAGAACCAGGCAATGATCGACGTTGAGCAGGCCGCCGTCGACGAAATCGATAAAGAAATTAACAAAAATGAAGCGGCCCGACTCGACAGCAGTCCTTCTCCGTGTGCTCCTGAGGAAAAGAAAGCTGTGTCGGCCTGCTCTTTCGGACTAGATCCAATTCAAGAAGCAATGCTCCGGCAAACAATGAATCAAGCCAGCGCGATGATGCAGCAAGGTGGATCAGAGAAAACTTGTAAAGCTGCGAAGATGGTTCAGACCGTTGCAATGGGCGCAAACTTCGCTCATGCAGCAATGTGTGCAGGTGCGATCAAAGCTTGTAAGAGTACTTGCCCAGGAAAAATATCAGCCGCATCGGCAAAGGGTCCCGCGGGTGAAATCGACAAGCGTTTGGCAGAGAAATCTTTAGCCAAGTGTGGCGAGATGGAAAGTCGAGCTATTGCGTCTATCGGTGCGGGCATGGGTAATTTGATGGGGATGGCGTCGAGTGCGAAATGTCAAAAAGCTGTGACAACAGCTGCGCCCCCGCCGGGAAGCTCTCCTCCTCCACAAGCGTACGATTGTACAAATCCGATGATGGCGTCACAGCCAAACTGTATATGTGCCGCGAATCCGGCTGATCCAGTTTGTACTGCAAGTAATGGTGGATTGGGTGATGGCGGATTTTCTTCTGTAGGTGAAGGTAGCGGCGCAGTTGATGGCGGAAAAGATCCGGAGATGTTTGGATTCGAAGATGAGATTGGGCGAGAGCAAGCGAGCGGCGGTGCTGGTGCCGCGGCCCAAGGTAGTAGCGGCGGTGGCGGTGGAATGAACGGTGGCGGTGGCGCGGGTGCATTGCCTCCTGAAGAAATGGGCGGCGCGGGTAGCGGCCCGTACAACACTGACATCATGGGCGGACTCACTGGCGGCGGCGGCGGTGGATCATCGTTCGGTCGCGGTGGAAGTGGTGAAGGTTCAGGCGGTGGTTTATTAGATAGCCTCGCTGAAAAATTTAATCTTAAAGGATTCTTACCAAGCAAAGGTGATTTTAAAAATCGCGGTCTTGCTTCGGGAATGGCTGATGGAATCACTGGTCCAAACGGACCAAGTTTATTCGAAAAAGTTTCGTCTCGATATTTGAAAAAACAATCTGAGCTTTTGCCATAAGGAAGTTATGAAGCGTCTATCGACTTTCGTTTTCATTATTTCGTTTGTCATTGTTCAATCGGCGTTTGCAGAAACACCAATTGGTTCAACGTCATATCCTTCGGCTGGCTCCGGGTCCGGAACTAATAATACGGCCAAGGAAGCGAGTAGTAGCGCTGGAATGGCTCAAATGGTAAGTATGGCTACTGCGGCAGCGACCTTGCCAATGTGCACCCCTAAGACTCCGATCTACTGTGCAATTGGCGCTGCGAACATCGCAGCGGCGTTAATGATGGGCGGCGGAAAAAAGAACGCTGGAGCGATTGATAAGGCAACTCTGGCCGCTGCCGGGGCAGGCGGCAGTGCAACTCTGCCAGGTCTAGAGCCGGGCGAAGGCTTTGATTCTGGATCAGGCACGGGTGTCGATGCTCAACTTGAACAACTTCGCCAGGAGTATGCGGACTTGGGTTACACGATGTCGCCCGATG
This sequence comes from Bdellovibrionales bacterium, assembly GCA_043727635.1. Lineage (GTDB taxonomy): Bacteria > Bdellovibrionota > Bdellovibrionia > Bdellovibrionales > JAMPXM01 > JAYSYM01. Next base: position 3,658 of record JAYSYM010000586.1, read on the forward strand.
GATCGACATTGTCCGTGCCAGGTGGCGGAACAGTGTCGACGGCAAGTATCGCTTCTGGAAAAGCTCCCGGATTCGAGATGACTGATTCGGTGAGAGACAACCTCGCAGCGATCGAGGCCGAAGCTTTAAAGAATTCTGGAAACCGAGTCGTTCCGATTGGATTGCAAGACGGTGGTGGCGGCGGAGGCGGCGGATCGGGTGGTGGCGAAACTCCGGATGGGAGCAAATTCGACATGGCCAATTATTTAAAGGGCCTGAAGAATCGCGATCCGTCGAGCGTGAGTGGCTTGAGCAAAAAACTTGGTGACGATAATATCGGAATCAAGTCAGACAATATTTTTGAGATGGTTTCTCGTCAGTACAAGCGCAAGGAATCGCAAAGCGCGTTCATCAAGTAGCTGGTAAGACGATTTGATTTTCGACGACAGTGTCGGGAGCGATAACAGCTCCTGGCAACACGACAGAGTTCTTAATTTCACAGCCAGCACCTAATACGACATTGTCACCAATTACTGCAAAGCCAGAGAGCTGCACACCACGCTCTACCTTAACGTTCCGACCAATAAGGCTTTGTCCTTTGATTTGCTGATCAAGGTCAGCAGAACCACCGAGCCAGAAACGAGAAAGGATTTCTCGTAGAAACTTATCTTCTGAGTGAAGTTCGTTTAGCACACATTCTTTCGATGCAAGTAAAAAGTCGTGAGGGTTTCCAGTTTCAAACCATTTGCACTGATCAACGTAAATGCAAACTTCTTGCCCGTCATTAATTGCGGCAGTCATGGCGTCGTACAAAAGATTGCTTTCGCCTTCGGGAAGGTAATCAAAAATTCCATTTGAGAGAATCTGCACGCCAACATAGTGAAACGGGCGAAGTTGTAAGTCAGGTCGTGGGTTTTGTTTGCCGAAGCCAAAAACGCGCCCATTGCCGTTAGCCCACACGCCACCGAACTTAGTTCCGACTTCATCATGTTCCATCACGTAGATCGTTGCGAAAGCCTCGTCACCCAAATGTTGATCGACCATCAACTGAAGCGCATCGGACTTCGACGGAAATAATACTTCATCACCGTTCGCCAAAAGAAAATCTTCTTCATCTTGTAAGTGAGCTTTGGCTTGCCAAACTCCGCCGCCACTTCCTAATGGCTTTTCCTCTTCAATCGAAACAATCGTGCGAGTGCGAACGCCAGGAATATTTTTTGAAAGTTCAATAATTTGCTCGGACTTATAGTGAGCGTTGATCACAAACTGTGTTGCGCCAGCTTTTTCTAGAAGTGCGACAGCATAATAGAGAAGTGGAGTATTGAGAAACGGAAGTGCAGGCTTTGCGTAGTGATCTGTGTAAGGGCGAAGCCGAGTTCCCAAGCCTGCCGCAAGGATCATTGCTTTCATGTTAGTTCATCAAACTTTCGCTCGAACAATCCGTGGTCGTTTAAGATTTGATAGAAGGCTGCATACTCTCGTTGTGGCTCAAGACTTCTCTTCACTGTTTGGAATGTTGCGTAGAGGTACTTGAGATAACGAGTGTCGTTTCGCAAATTGTAGAAGCTTGAAAAGCTTCCGCAAGCTTTGAAAGTTCTTTGTATAGTTTGGATTTCATAAACACGATCGAACTCAGAGCGAGACAGCGGAGCTAAGCTGTACTTCGAAGCTAATTCTTTTCTGCGATCAAGATAGTAGTTAATCAAGTGCTCGGAGCTCGCATCATTGAGCGCCACGTACGAATCGCGAAGTAGACTTACGAGATCGTATTGAATCGTACCCATGCGAGCATCTTGAAAGTCGATCACTCGAGTCTTACCAAGCTTCAACATTACGTTTCGTGAGTGATAGTCACGGTGAGCAATAAACTTCTTCTCGTTATGGAGAGTCGTGCAGATGCGATTGAACACTTCATCGAGAGCTTTGTTCTCTGCATCGGTCAAAGTGACCTTTGCGAGTTTCATGACATGCTCACGACCGTAGTTCATCTCCCACAATAACTTTTCAACATCGAACGCGACTTTGAAGGCCGTGCAAGGGGAGTGATCGAAAGTTGCGTGGTAGTGAATTTTAATAAGTTCATCGATCGACTGTTCATAAAACGGAAGAATGAGTTCTTGGTTTTGATTCTCCCAAAATTTTCTTTCAAGAGTGAGATCGCCAAGATCTTCAAGAAGGACTAAACCTTCAGAAGGAGATTTCGCAATTACGCGCGGAACCGTTACGCCATGTTTGTCAAAGTGATCGCGAACGCTTAAGAACGGATAGTTACCATCATCAACGAATGGCTCCCACACCATGAGCACCATTGATTCTTCGCCACTCACTATCCGAAAGTAACGACGGCTTGAAGCGTCGCCAGCGAGTGGGAACTCTTCATAGGGTCGATTATCGAGTGCACGTTTTAAGAAGGAATCAAATGATGTCATGGGGTTAGGCTCTCAAACATGCGCCGTAAAGGCAATTTGATGGAGCCTAACCTAGCCGTACGACTACTTGCCTAATGTATAGTGGGGCTGTCGTTGTCTAAATGCTTCGAGATGAATGGGATAAACTTAGCTGTAGGTAGCGACTCGTGCTGAGTGTTAACGACGACTTCGCAGCGCAAAAGTATCTGTTCAAGCGCCTCATTAATCGTGTCTAAAGACTCGCCTTTGCCCCAATGAATTTGTGAAGTAAGGAACTGACTAAAAAGCTTCTCAGACATTTTTCCAGCCTTGAGCAACTCTTGCGGATCAGCAGAAATAGACGCCATCACATGCGGCGCATCTTCAGATGGCGAAGCAATAAGCCCTGACAACACGTCAGCAAGTTTGTCTTGAGCGTCTAAATCTAATTTTGCAAGATCACTGATAAAGACTGTTGCTGCACCAAGCTCACGAAGTTTCTGAAGATCAGTAAATGAATCTGCAGAAATATCAGACGAACGTAAGAACGCCCAACGACCTGTAAGTGAATGGATATCGAAAGCCACTCGATCAACTGTTCCGCCGCTAACTACTTGAATCAATAATGGTCGATGCATAACTTTTCTCTGTTCTTCTGGAGTTTGTAATAGGGTCAATGCTTGCGTGTATAAGTTTTGTCTCTGGTTCTGTTCTTGGCGATGAATCGAAATTACGTTCTTTGGGGTATCTAGCAACTCGAGTTGCGAGTGCATGCGCGAAAGCAACTGAAGTCGATCCGACTGCTCGAGCGAATTCGAAAACACAAGCGCGAGAAGTTCTGCTAACTCAAAGGCTTTGATAGAAGTAACGTCAGTCCATTCGCTAGCAACTACTAATCCTGCAAGGCGACCGTAGATAGCGATTGGAAATCCAAACGAGCGATCTTTCTTCGAGATAATATAAGACGGCAAAGAAATCGTTTCTTTGATCGCTGTTTCAATTTCTGATAGATCCCACTCTTCAACAGTGAGTTCATCGCGAAAGCGGAACTCAATACGGCAACCAATCAAGCCGTTGAAGATGCGATCTAATTGTCTAAGAAGCTCTTGCACAAATACCTTTTCAGTCCGAACGGTTGTTCAGACAGTTGGGGTATATCCAATAGGCGTGCCTGCGGCCTGACCAATTTCAAAAAATCAGATAAAGGCAGCAATATTAGTTATTTAGAATCTTCTTCTGGAGGATGGACCAAGCCCTTCGGGCCGATGAAAGTCGTTCGTTTTGGTAACGACTGGGAATTAATTCCATGATTTTAGCTATGCGGCCCGCAGGGCTTCCGAAATGAAAAAAGCCGCTCTTTCGGAGCGGCTTTTTAACTTAATGTTTAGTGATTAAATTACGGCTTCAGCAAGCGTCGCTTGTCGAGACCGTACTTTTCAACCTTCATGATAAGACCAGCGCGGCTGATACCAAGTTCTTTTGCAAGTTTCGACTTGTTCCAACCAGTGCGGCGAAGACCTTCCTTGATTAACTCTCTTTCAAGTTCTTCAAGTGCATCTTTCAATTTACCGTGAACGCGGGCGCCTTGTACTTTGCCTTTTTCAGAGATCTCAAGGATCTTTGGAGAAAGCATATCAGCAGTAAGTTTCGTTTCAGTACCGCTTAGGACACATAGACGTTCCATCTCGTTTTGAAGTTCTCGAACGTTACCCGGGAACGGATAGTCGTAAAGCTTCTCAAGAGCACGCTTAGTAAGGATCTTCTTTGGTCCGCCTTTTTCAGCTGACTTCGCAAGGAAGAATTCTGCTAGCAACGGAATGTCTTCTTTACGCTCACGAAGTGGTGGAACGCGAAGGTTGATTACGTTTAAGCGATAGTACAAGTCTTCGCGGAACGTTCCAGCTTCAACCATTTCTTTTAAGTTACGATTTGTCGCTGCGATAATTCTCACGTCAACACGTCTTGTTTCAGTCGCACCCACTGGAGTGAATGTACCTTCTTGAAGTACGCGAAGAAGCTTAACTTGCATTTGTGGTGATGTATCACCGATTTCGTCGAGGAAGAATGTTCCTTTATCAGCTACTTCGAAAAGACCTTTTTTATCTTTCTGAGCACCTGTGAACGATCCTTTAACGTGACCGAAGAGTTCTGATTCTAAAAGGTTATCGTTGAATGCAGAACAGTTCTGAATAACGAAAGCCTTGTCTTTACGAACAGAAGAATAGTGAATCGCTTTTGCGATCAATTCCTTACCAGTACCGTTTTCCCCTTGAACCATTACTGTTGAGTCAGCACCTTTGATTTTATCCAGGAGCGAGTACAGAGACTGCATCGGCTTAGATTTACCGATCATGTTCTCGTACTTGTAACGTGAACCAAGTTCTTTGTTTAATTCTTTGATGCGGTTTTCACGAGTGGTAATTTCAACGTGAAGAGTAACAACTTCTTGAGCTACTAGCTCAACGAGTTCAGTGAAGTGGCCGCGATCGGCGTCATCAAGGAACTTGAATTTGTTAACTGCACTTTCAACTACGTCGTGAGAAGCACCGAACGCTGCAAGGCGCTCACGAACTTCAGTTAAACGTTGAGCGTTGGCTGCATCTTTAAAGAAGCCCATCGCAACAACTGTTCCCATAAGATCATTTTCAATCATGATCGGGAATACAGCGATATCAAAACCCGCCATGTCCCAGCGACGAACTGAATATCTGTTATCAGTTAAACGAAGATCATCGATTGTCTTCACAACAACATCAGCTAAGTTTTCACAAGCCGGATCTTTTGCAAGATAAGCTTGTACTGCTGGATGATGAAGGTGTGTGCGAGTGCGATCAAAACCACGAAGGTGTCCGCGCTCATCAGTGAAAACAACGTCGATGTTCCACCATGTGTTTAAGATCTGTTTTAGCTTCTTGATGACGTGTATATGCTCAAACTCATCCCAGTTGATCATTTCGACTTACCCCTTTGTATAAACCCCGTAACACTGGCCCGTCAGAAAAATAGACAGACGCTGACCACATACTTATCGTCGATAAACTGGACGACTAAAGGGTAATGACTAAATTTTTGTCTAGTTGGCTCTGAAGCTATGGGAACACCTAGGGAATCTCATCTTGAGACAACCGGCACTGGAAGTGCAGTCAGTTCTGACGAAGAGTTTGAAAAACCAGATAGACACTTTAGGAGAGGTTAGCCGCCGACGCCGGTCTGCAGGGCGAAGAAGTTAAAGTATTCGCCTTTCTTCTGAAGAAGCTCTTGGTGAGAACCCTGTTCGACGATCTCACCCTTCTTCATCACCAAAATTCGATTAGCGTTAAAAATAGTTGAGAGTCGGTGAGCGATCACGAAAACCGTGCGGCCTTGCATGAGTTGCTGTAAACCTTTTTGCACTTCCAATTCGCTGACTGAATCGAGAGCGCTAGTGGCCTCATCAAGAATCAGTATAGGCGCATCCTTATATATAGCGCGAGCAATGCTTATGCGCTGCTTTTCTCCGCCCGATAGAAGGCCGCCTCGTTCACCTACATCACTATCGTAGCCTTGGGCTGTTTTCTCGATGAAAGTAGAAGCGTTTGCCATGCGTGCTGAATCGGACGGCGACGCCGGCTTTTCTAAA
>JAYSYM010000587.1:0-3153 GCA_043727635.1 Bdellovibrionales bacterium
CCACGATTTTGTGCCTATTTGTCGCGGAATCTATATATAGCCGTTGGTATCAGCCCAGGGCTTGGCCCATTAACGTGAAATAAGTATCAGACGCTGTCGGGAGAGGTCGTCCTTTATAAGTGAGCAAGGGGCAAATTCTTTCGAGTTCGAACCCTATCGAGCTCAGCGAAGTTATGAAGTCGCCCTGCCAGTGAGGGACGTCCATTCGTAGTCCGCCACCCCTTGCAGTTGCCACCCGCAAAAGCGCTGCTGCAGCCTCTAAATCGAACGCAACCAGCGGGCCTATTGAGTTTCGTTCGCCATCTTTACTTACCACTACAAAGCCAGCGAGCTCGCCGCGATCATTTTGGAAAACAAATGTGGCAACAGCTTTCGCTAGTCGTTCGCGCAGCAATTTCGCTCGAGAATAGCCTATAGCCTGAGAATCAAGTTTTGAAACTTGATCGAGATCTTTCGCCTCAAACTTTCGAACTCCCGCAAACGGTATTTCTGCTGGAGCAAAGTTGCCGACGAATTTGTGAGTGTTCCCGACTTCAACGAAGCCAGCTTGCTCATACATTTTTTTTCCGCGCTCGGTGGCAATCAATGCGAGTACGAAATCGTTATCAGGTGCGATGGAAATTGCTTTTTGAATGAGATCACGACCGAGTTTTTTTCCCTGAAATCGTGAGTTGACGATCACGGCTCCTAACCAGCCGACTCGATCTTCGAAATTTGATAAATAAGCACTAGAGACAACTTCGTTACTCTGAAGACGATGCCCGAATACGACACCCGTTCGAAGGAAACACTCCCAGTCTTCTTCCGAATACCAGCCGAGGCTCTGCGAGTGCTTCGCGAGCGGTTTAATTTCAGGAGAAGCGAAATATTCGATTTTCACAAGGTGGCACCTTAAACTTCCTAGATAAACGGTTCAAGGCTTTGCTAAAAATTTGAGTTTTTGATCCTTTGCCGGTACACATTGCCGATGTTCTGGAGGAACCGATGAAGAAAATGATGGTAGCAGCTCTAATTAGTTTTGCTTCCTCGCTCGCGTTCGCTAAAGCCCCTCTCGCAACTTTTGGTTCAAACTCAGGCCTCCTCCCTTCGCTCCCCCATAATTTCACAATACTTAATTGGAACATCTATAAGGGCGGTAAAGACGGAATGGCGCGAGATTTTTCGGTCATCAGCCGAGACGCAGACGTTGCAGTTGTGCAAGAGGCTTACGAAACTTCACAGCTTCTCAGTGACCTAACAACTGCGAATCAACAGCTGTCGTGGAATTTAGTTCGCGGCTTTAAATATCAAGGCTACTTTACCGGCGTAGCAACGGGATCACGAGTCACCGCAATTCACACCGAAGGTTTTTTGACCACGGTTGTTGAGCCTCTCTTAAATTCTCCTAAAACGATGCTTCTAACTGTTTACCCACTTGCGAATTCACTCGACTCACTTGCGGTTTTGAATGTGCACGGGATCAATTTTGTTTTGAATTCCCAGTTTAAAAAACAGGTCGCTCAGATGATTGCGATACTTAAAAATCATCGCGGTCCAATCTTGGCCGTCGGAGATTTCAATACATGGAATAATGGGCGAATGAGCGCGCTTGATACGGGGTTCGCTTCAATCGGGTTACGGCGTTTGATATTATCGAATCAAAAAGCACCGGAACTCGATCACGCCTACCTAAGAGGTTTGGTCGCGACAGAAGGATCTTTGCTCAAGCAGATTACCTCGTCAGACCACAAGCCTATCCTCCTCAAACTACAAAGTGGCGAGGCCGCATTTCAGGTAGCGAATTAGCTCCTTGAAAAAACTTCGTTGTCGTCAACCGTGACAACAGCGGACTGATCCCCTAATAGGCCCTGTTTAAGCTGGCCTAGGTACGTAAAGTGCTATTTAGGCTCCCTAGGAGAAACCCTAGTGCGAGCACTCATGCGAATTTTACCAATATTTCTAATCGCTACCAGCCAACTGGCGTCGGCCAAAGAGCTATCGCAAGGCGAGCTTCGCGGTCGTCTTCTGCAGACTATCAAGAGTGATTTCGCTACTCACGTTAAGGCTTCGGGCCTGAGCAGCTACATTCGCGGATCGAAAGTTCCGATGAACGTGATCGACCGAAACTTTCGGGATTTAGTTGATAAGCGATTGGACTATCCCATCTCAACTCTCGAAGCAAAACTTCTGGTTCGATATCCGAAACACATTCCTCGCATCAAGTTGGTCAAAGAGATGTCGTATGCGGTGACCGAAAGAATCTGCAAGGATAAAGAAGCTGAAGGAAATGAAACTGATTCGGCTCGACACTTCATTGCAGCTTTCTCGCTAGCTCTTTTGGCCGGAGAAAAATTCGCGCATCAATATCTAACTGCACATGAAGGTTGGTTGCTCGATCAAAATTTAGATGAGTACTCCGGTTATAGTTTCGCGTCGGGAATAATGGACATGCATAACAACGTGATCGGATTATTAGCCGCACGGAAACACCAAGTGTCTTACGGCATTTTGGGCGGCATTTTGGGCGGCTTTTTGGGCGGCTTTTTAGATCTCGAAGTTGAGTTGCACACTCTCTCGCTTGAAAAAGTCAAAGCACTCGCGATCCAAGAACTCAAACAAGCACGCAAAGAAAATAGACTACTCGCAGTCTACGCAAAAGACGGAGCGTGTTCGCAAGTTTCTCAGCGCGAAAAATTTCGTAAGCGCATTGGCGTCAGTAGCGAAACAGCAATCTGGTAAAGCAAATAATACGAAGAGAAAAGGCAGGAGCCGGCTCCCTTTTTGGGGAACACCGGCTAGCTTAATTGGTAGGAAGTTTAGCGGAATCTAGTGCTCCGAAAGAAATCGAAGCGGCCTGTTACATAAACGGTAGCGCCCCAGTTCAGCCTTTGGCGAGTGATGTGTTCGTGACTAATTTGCGCGAAATTCTAAATATTAAAGGCCCGTCCAGTTGGAATTAATCAACAACTGAGGCGACAAACGAGGCGAGAAGCCACAAACTCGTGTGACATTAGATTACCTTATGATCACTCAAAAAACTAACCGCGCTTGCAGTACGAGATTTCAGTTCTACTCCAGCTCTTTCAACACGAGAAACAGTGCCGGTGGAATATACTTTTTTTGCTTCGCTGCTGCATTCAAAATATTGTGAATTTCAGTTTTGATATCGGCAAG
>JAYSYM010000588.1:0-3151 GCA_043727635.1 Bdellovibrionales bacterium
CAGATGAAGTGACTTCTCGCTTGCCTTGGCTAGCTTGGCCGCCCGCGCGAGCACTAACAAAAAACATTTCAATGGGATGATATGACGACGTCAAACCAAGTTTTAAATTTTCATCTTCATTTCGAACTCGCTCTGGCGAAGTGGTGTAATTTTCTACGTCGTTTGCTCTCGTATATTCGCCTTCGCCCGAGAGTGCCGGAATGCCGTAGGTCACGCGTGCGCCATAAATTAAGCGTGATTTAGTGTGCGGAGTTGGTGAGTCTCTGTAAATAGTTTCGTAACCAACAATCGGCATGACTCGTAGAGCAGGGTCGCTTGAAAGATTTAAGTAGCTGGCAGCATTTGCCGTAGCGGTGTGAAGAGTTAAGAAAGCGACGGCGATAAGAGTTCGAGCGATATAGTTTTTCATATTTTAAGACTAGGGCTGCCAGCGTGTTGTGACAACCCAAAGTTACCCAGTTAAGGCATTTGATAGTACAGCTGAGCTCCTGGACCAAGCGGCCAGCCTAAGCCGATCCAAACAAACAACATGAGCGACCAGAAAATCAGGAAGCCAATCGAGTATGGGAGCATGAGAGCGATCACCGTTCCGACTCTTGCCTTCGGATCGTATTTAACCGCGAAAGCCAGAATAAGCGGGAAGTACGACATCAGAGGCGAAATAATATTTACTACTGAGTCGGCAACTCGGTAAGCAGCTTGAGTCAATTCAGGCGCTGTACCTAAAAGCATAAACATCGGAACGAAGATTGGAGCCATCAGCACCCATTTTGCTGAAGCACTGCCAATTACTAAATCAAGTAAGCAAGTTAAAATGATGAAGCCAATCATCAGCGGGATTGTACCGAGCCCTGAAGCTTTCAAAACTTCGGAACCTTTAACGGCCATGATGAGGCCGACATTTGATGAATTAAACAGCGTAATGAATTGCGCTGCGAAGAAGACAAGAACTAAGTAGGGAGCCATTGTTGCCATCGCATCGGTCATGGCTTGAGTAACATCGTTGCTGTTCTTAAAAGTTTTTGCGCCATAACCATACGCTAAACCAGTGAGCGCACCGAAGAAGAAGATCATCGCAACTACGCCCTTCATTAGAGGCGAATGATAAACGTCGGTTGACGGGTCTCGTAAATATCCGTTCTCAGGAATGATCCCTAAGCAGACGAAAAGAATCAGCGCTAGCGTCATGAGGCCCGCGAATTTAAGACCTCGCTTATCTGCGGCTGACAAAGGTGTGAGCGGAATGTTCGGTTCAGCACCTTCGTATTTACCGGCGAATGGAATAGTGATTTTGTTTGCGATTAACGTTCCGATTCCAATAATCAAAAGCGAAGAAGTTGCCATAAAATACCAGTTAGATACCGGTGTAACGACGTAATTTGCATCAATGATCTTTGCTGCTTCAGTCGAAATTCCAGAAAGCAATGGATCAGCAGTGCTCAGCAAGAAGTTCGCAGCAAATCCTCCCGATACACCTGCAAAACAAATCGCAAGGCCCGCAAGCGGATTCATACCAACACTGTGAAAGGCCATCGCCGCTAAAGGAATTAAAAGTACGTAACCGATATCTCCCGCTGTGTGCGAAGTAATTCCAGCTAGAAGGATTGCAGGAACAAGGAGTTTACGGGGAGCTTTGAGAACCAATAATCGCAGCAGAGTCGGAATCAAACCGCTCTTTTCAGCAATACTAAATCCAAGCATCGCAACCAGTACTGATCCGAGTGGTGCAAAGCTTGCAAAGTTCTTCACCATATCGGTGAGAACTAGATGAAGACCTGTAAGTGAAAGCAAATTGGTTGCGACGATAGTTTCTTTTTTGATTGGGTGAATTGCTTCAAGCCCCAACGCGCTAACAATCGCGGATAAGGCGATCACCACTCCGGTTAAAATCAAAAACAGGATCGCCGGATGAGGAAGAGCATTTCCGACCCGCTCAACGTGATTTAGAAAACGTTGCAGTCGACCGTTTTTTTGCGATGAAATTTCCATGAGTCCCTCTTGTGAGTAAATTCAGTTTTGGGGGGATGCGCCAATGCATCAAAAGGTGAGCAGCAATGCAAGCAAAATTGATGATAACGAACAGGTTGTGGTGGTATTGATTCAGTTTGGGAGATTTTCTATGAGGCCGGCACAGACTTTCTTAGCTTTTGCCATTGTCTGCGCGTCAGTAGATAGCCCGGCACAGGCTCCTGAAGAGCTTAAGCCAATAGTAGCTTCCCGGGAGCGCAGAGCTAAATCAGACGTCGTTGTCCTCGCAAACTATTCACTTTTCGATTTAATTATCCCGAGCAAAATCGGTTTGACTGCTGGCTACATAGCCGATGCTGACACGACTTGGGAGCTTGAGTACTTGCGTGCAAGCTTAAGTGTGCCGTTCTTAGTTAAAGATATCGGGAAAATGACTGACCAGCGTCTGTCACTCACTCGGCGAGCGTTTCTTGGCAAGCATAGTTTCAATTTTAGTTACGGGCTTACCTATTTTGACTATTCGATAAAAGTCGGAAGTGAAATTTTGAATCGATTAAATTCAAGCTACCCGGGTGGTCTCGACTTAGTGTCGTTGCAAGGTGTGGGTTTTAATATCGCGTTCGGTAACCGTTGGACCTTAAAGAAAAATATTACTGTAGGAATTGATTGGCTGTCGCTCTCACAGCCAGTCATTTTAACCGGAAAGAAGTCCGCAATTTTGACTTACATCGATAACGATAATGATCGAAAGAATGTTAAGACGGCGATTAGAATTGCGTCTTACTTTCCGCGATTGGCCGCGATTAAATTCCAATTAGGAATTACGTTCTGATCTAAATAAGCATCTTCCATTGCTAAGCGCTGCTGAAAATCACTTTCGTAAATTTGAATTGTTTCTCGTAGATCTTGCCTAGCGCTATCAATTACAGAGTTGAGATCAGTTTGCGCTTTTTCAGGAAACGAAGCTTGCGCCTGTAAGGTAAAGATTGATACCAGCAGCAGTACGCCCCAAATACATATCAAGCTTCGCATCAAGCTTCGCAACGAGCTACGCAGGCATATTTGATTTTTTCCATCCATAGAATCTACCCCTTCGGAGCTTCCAAGCTCCTACAAGATAAGACCCACGAGTGGCCCAATTGGTTAACGAAAAATTTACACGTAGGCCGTAGCTTTCCTCAAC
>JAYSYM010000589.1:0-3136 GCA_043727635.1 Bdellovibrionales bacterium
GACCGCAGCTAATTCAGTTGGACTGTGTAAGGCCGGAAGCCCATCACCATCATCGCTCAGCGGAAATGGTCCATGGAATTGGATTTGTAACGGAGTCAGTGGTGGTGCGAATTCTCCTGTGTGCAGCGCGAGCCAAACAGCAACTGCAGGACCGCAGGATGCCTGTATATGCCGTTGGGCTGGCTCAGATCCGGCGTGCAGTGGGTTCAGCAATCCACTCACGAATATAAGTGTCTTCGCAATTCCGCAAGCTTCATGTACTCCAGATTATTATCAAGCCGGAGGAATGGGCACTGGATGTTACTGCAGTTGGGGACCAACCTGTCCCGAAGGTGGTTCAGCTACTTGGACGACTGGTACATTTACTTGCAGTGCGACTGGTCTAGGCTCAGCGCCGGTGGGAAAAACAAATGGCGCTGTAGCACCAGGTGGAGCTGCTCAGGGTTCAGCTGCGATTACATGTACTGCTGCGGGAACATGGTCTGTCTCGGGCGGAGTCTGTAACTATTAAAATTGGTTCTTTGTAGTTTGATTGAACTCAGCGCGAAACGCAGATGAGGTAATTTTGCGAACCAAGTATGTCAGCAAAATCTTTAAAGTAGTAAGTACAGAACGCGGATCAGCGATGATCATCGCGCTCACTGCTGTTGCGTTGCTCGGATTGATGGCGTCAGCCACAATGACTATCGCTGGCATCATGGCAAACGAAGCTCAAAGAAAATCGCAGACAAAACTAGTTGGTGGCTTCATTCAGAATCTTGAAGCGATTGCGACCAATCCATATGCTTGCATGGGTAATGGAAACGGACCTAATAATATGACGGGACTTGAGTTTAATCCCGGCAACACGAACTCAGGTAACTTAAATCAAAAGTGTGCGAACACGAACGAGTGTCTACAAAAAGGCGTTGGAGCCGGCAATAAGCTCGGAGTTGCGCTCGGAACCAATCTTGGTAAAGATGCGCGCAAAGGCGAAATATTTACGACACTCGGAATTAAAGTCGACGATATTTATCTCACTGAGATCGCGGCTGTTCCTAACGCGACTTCGACTTACTCTGGAAAGCTCATGGTGGCGGTTTCGACGACCGCTGATCCTAAAATGAGTTTTGCACCCCGTGAAATTGGGTTGATGAATTTAACTTTCGACGCCCAAACAAAGCTCACAGCTTGTAACTCTGCTCCTTCAGCGCGAAGTCTTTGCGAAGCGATGGACTGTGCTTACAACGCGAATGTTCCTGCCGGTGTACAACGTTGTAGTTGCGGATTTCCGGAAATGACTTGTCAGCCAGGTGAATATATTTCTGGAGTGCGTGCTGACGGAAGCCCGATGTGCACGCACGTGGAATTAAATTGTCAGACAACTCACGGGCCAGGATTTTTCTTTGCTGGTGTCGACGGACAAGGACAACCTGTTTGCTTGGCGGTTGAAGGAACTTTCGGCACACCTACTCCAGCACCAAGTGGTGCTTGCTGGAATCTTGTTTCTAAAGTTATTGATTTAAGCACGATCAATAGCGCCGGCTACCCATCAGCGAACTGGTCAGCTTGCCCTGCTTATACTCAGAAAGCTCCGCCAAAAACTCCGGTAGGATCCTGCACGCTTGGCGATACGTGTACAGTCGAATGGAAATATGGGACTGACGATTGGGTTTGCGGAACTGGAACGTGTTCGGCTGCTGTGAGTTGTCCTATAGGAACTTCAGGAGCGGGCGCGGGCGGTCCAGCTGCTCCGATGGGCTGTAGTTGCAACACCGCAGGAGAAAGCTGGAATGGCTCCGCATGCCAAACCGGAGCTCCAGCTTCAGGTTTCGCTTGCCGCGATGTCGGAAGTCAAGAGGCAGGCTTCAGCGGTGGCTCAATGACTTGGATGAATACTTACCCGACAGCGAGCGCGTGCAACAGCTCGTACGTTAACATCGGAAACAGATCATATTCCTGCGGGCCGTGTGACCTAGCGGGCGTCCCTGTTTGGCAGAAGGTACGCTACGACGATATTATTCCGTTCTAGTGCCCGTCAGCGCAAGGGCACAGTGCTTGTAATGCTTATAAGGCATGAAAGCATTTTTCACGAATTCAATTCTAATTGGTTTGGTGTTCGCCTTAAACGGTTCTGCTGCGCACGCAGTTGACAGTTGTCAGGCGGTTTTCGCTAAAGGCGAATTAAAAGCTTCTGGGCGTTACGCGAAGATTTCTGATTCGGCCAATCCCCTCCTTGATATCACTCTGACTGGAATTCCTGAGAGTACTGCTTTCGTTCGCCGCGGAGTTTTAGTTCGCGGTAATTTTAAACCTGAATTTGAAAAATTAGTTGCGGACAAAGATCACGGCGACGTTAGTGTTTATCGCCCGAGTGGCAAGCCCGCTATTTACGAGGGAATTGAGTACGTTGAGTTTCCAAATTCGACTGCGATGTCGACTCGCAATCCTCGCGATGGCTCGACGCGCGAATTTATTCTTACTCGCGGAGTTCGCAAATACAAAGCTGGAATTAGAATCGATCGCAAGGGAGAGAATTCTCCGAGCGGATACGTCTCTGACGTTTTAGTTTTTGAAAAAGTTGGCGAGAAGATCGTTTATCGTCATCGCGTTTTAGATTCTGCGCCTGAAGTTAAGTTTTTATTCGAAGATCCGCGCATTTCTGTTCTGTATGACACTAAAGGCGCGCCCCACTACTACTTAAGTGGAACGGATTATTCGCCGCACGTTGTGGGCTCTGAGAATCCTGATGTAATGAATCGCTATGTTGAGTTGAAGCTAGATAGCTCGGGTTTGCCTCTTAAAGTTTCGGTTGATTCGGTTTCTAAAAAACCAGCGTTTGAAAACATGAGTCCTGAGCCTCGCATGACTAAAGATGGCGTGGTCTTTGTCGATGCAAAGAATGCAACGATTGCACAAAATGATCTTGGGCAAGTTGTTGTTCGCACTCGCTTGCGTCCTGATTTTAATCATGAGTTTATTAAACAGCTTGCTGACGGTCAGAAATGGAATTACGCCGAGCAAGTTTTCACGTTCAAAAATTTCGAGGAATTTAAAAAATATAATTGGAATGATGCTTTAGTAGATTTGTTTGGTAAAACTGGCACCGAGAAAGTTTATTCTCGTGTACGGCCGCTTTCTTCTAAGACAATCATTA
>JAYSYM010000590.1:0-28235 GCA_043727635.1 Bdellovibrionales bacterium
ATTTTCCATAAACGAGCTGGCCGGACTTCGATAATTTCTCGCGTAAATGCCAAAGGTCAGAAACTCGCGAATCACCATTCTCGTCCCATTCCCAAACCATTTTAGATCGTGGATAGAATTCGTTCCACAAAGAAGGAATCTCTTTACTGTTGTTCGCCGGAAAAACCAACAACATGTGTTTCTTATTTAGCTTCGAAACGGCAGTTCTGACGTTCATCTTTTAAATCTAAGACTTGCTAGGAACTTGCGATAGGGAAATAATCATATTGAGAAGTTTTGTCGCTGAAATTCTGGAGGGCTCCGTGAGAATACTAACAGCTTTAATCTTATCGTTAATGCTTGGTCAAAGTTTGTTCGCAGAAGACGAACAAACTGAAGTTGCGGGACAGCCAGAAGCTGCTTCGGAGGCGGCTCCCCAGGCCGAGGACGGGATGACAGTGATCATGAAGCCTAAGCAAGTTGATGAGCCGAAGATGAAGTCTACGGGAAAAAAGAAAGCGTCGAAAAAGAAAGACTCGAAAGTTGCGAAACCTCGCGAGCCTACTAAGCGTGATGCCGAGACCTCACTGCGTTATCTGGTCAATGGGAACTCCCGCTTTTCAAAAAAGAATTTTCGCTCGGACGGCAGAAATCCGGCTGACCGCGAAAAGGGAGTTGGTGGTGAAACTCCTCACTCAGCCATTTTGGCGAGCTCCGATTCACGAGTAGTTCCAGAAATCATTTTCGACCAAGGGCTAGGTGAAGTTTACAGCGTTCGTACGCTCAGTGAAAGCCTCGATGACGCTGTGATCGCGAGTTTGGAATATGCCGTCGATAAACTCAAAGTTCCGTTAGTGGTCGTCCTTGGGAATAGCGATGACGCTCTTATGAAAATTCGTTCCCTCGAGGATTCTTCATCGATCACCGACGGGATAAAAGATTTGGCTGATGCAATTGATCCTCGGCTGAAGACACTTAAGCGTGAGTCGCCTAGTCCTTCGTACGAAGTCGAAGCGACACTGAACGCCGACGCAATAGCTCGAGAGCTTTCGCGTAAATCCTCGGTTATTAAAACCGCCATTGAAAGCGGCCAACTCACAGTCAAGTCTGCGCTCTACCGTATCAGCACTGGACGTGTGACTTTTTATTGAGCCGAGTGTGGCTGAGAAACCTCTCGGAAAACACGCTCACTTCCGTAGGCTAATTAAATATAAATTGCTGTAATTTTCCTTGAGAGTACGCCATCCTAGTACACGTAGCATTTTACGGGGGTTTCTCATGGCACCATTACTCACAGTCGCTGTTTCGATTCTGTTAGCACTTATGCTTGGATTCGTCGGCGCACCACTGATTTGTTGGACAGTTCTCGCTGTTGGAATTTTATATGTCGCCGCAGCACCGCCTTGGGCGTGGATCGCATTCGGAGTTGTAGCGCTTGTTTTCAACGTCAAGCCGATTCGCAGAAAAGCTGTTTCAAGCAGAGTGATGAAAATCATCAAAGGCGTATTGCCCGCAATCTCTGACACTGAAAGAGCTGCACTTGATGCAGGCGTAGTTTGGGTTGAAGGAGAATTATTCTCAGGTAAACCTGATTTCAAAAAGATTCTTCGAGAACCTTATCCCAACATGACCGAAGAAGAAAAATTATTCATGGCGGGACCAGTTGAACGCCTGTGTGAAATTGCAGACGATTGGGAAATTTGGGAAAAGCGCGATCTTCCAAAAAACGTTTGGGATTTCGTGAAGCGCGAGAAATTTTTCGGAATGATAATCCCGAAAGAGTATGGCGGCCTTGGATTCTCGGCGCTTGCACACTCAGAAGTTATTCAAAAACTGGCTAGCCGTTCAATTCCGCTTTGCACAACAGTGATGGTGCCAAACTCGCTCGGCCCTGCCGAACTTTTAATTCACTACGGAACTGAAGAGCAAAAAAATAGACTTCTTCCTAAATTGGCTACTGGCGAAGAACTTCCGTGTTTCGCTTTAACGGAGCCAACAGCAGGTTCTGACGCCGGTTCGATTACTGCATCAGGCGTGCTATTCCGTGGTACCGACGGCAAAGTAAAAATTAAACTCAATTGGAACAAGCGTTGGATAACACTCGCTGCTGTTTCAACAACTCTCGGTTTAGCATTCCGACTTCGTGATCCAGAAAACATTCTTGGCAGAAAAGATGGCAGCGGTGAAGACGTAGGTATTACTTGTGCGCTCGTACCATCGAAAACTCCGGGCGTAGATATCAGTCGTCGACACGATCCACTCGGTTGCCCCTTCTACAATTGTCCAACGCTCGGTCACGACGTAATAGTCGACGCAGAGGAATGTATCGTTGGCGGACTAGAAGGTGCCGGTAAAGGTTGGTCGATGTTGATGGAGTGCTTGGCTGCTGGCCGGGGCGTTTCGCTCCCAGCGCAAAGCACTGGTGGAGCGAAGCACACTGCGCGAGTTACTAGCGCACACGCTGTTATTCGCAAACAATTTGGTGTTTCAATTGGAAAATTCGAAGGTATCGAAGAGCCCCTCGCTCGCATCGGTGGCTACACCTATTTGCTGGAAGCTATGCGCAGATTTACTCTTGGCGCACTTGATAAAGGTATTAAGCCTCCGGTGATCACTGCGATCGCTAAGTATCACGCAACTGAACTCGGCCGCAAAGTAATCAACGACGGAATGGACATCGTTGGTGGCGCCGCTATTACTATGGGTCCTCGCAATACACTTGCACACTTGTACATCTCAACTCCGATTGGAATTACGGTTGAAGGTGCGAACATTATGACTCGCACGCTGATCATCTTCGGTCAGGGAGCGCTTCGCGCTCACCCGTATGCTTACAAAGAAATTGCGGCAGTTGAAAAGAAAGATGTGAATGCATTTGATGACGCTTTTTGGGGACACATCGGTCACGTTGTGCGAAACATGTCGCGAGCGATAGTTCTCAGCTTTACTCGCGGCGCCTTGGCACCAAGCCCAATTGGTGGCTCAGTTTCTCGGTATTATCGCCGCATGGCTTGGACTTCGGCGACATTTGCAATCATGGCTGATATCGCAATGGGATCACTCGGCGGAGCGCTTAAACAGCGCGAGAAAATTACTGGCCGCTTTGCTGACATTTTATCTTGGATGTACATCGGAACTTGTGTTCTTCGCCGTTTCCAAGCAGAAGGCTCACGCAAAGAAGATTTACCATTGGTCCACTTCGCGATGAACTATTGCTTCAACGAGATTCAGAAAGCATTCGATGGAATTTTCGCAAACATTCCAGTTCCAGGCTTCAGCTGGTTCTTCCGAATTTTTGTAAGAGCTTGGTCGAATATCAACCCGTTAGCTGGCGAAGCAAACGATCAACACACTCACAAGATCGCAACTCTTCTTCTTTCAGATACTGACCAACGTGAGCGCCTTCTCGAAGGTTCTTATGTTCCGACCGATATCACTCAAGCGGTTGGCCGACTTGAACACGCGTTCCATGCCGTTAAGCGTGCGGAAGCAATTGAAAGAAAAGTTCGCGACGCCGTTCGCTCGAAAGTTTTGAAGAAAGTTAAAGGACCAAAGCTTTATCAATCAGCACTTGAAAAGGGCGTGATCACTCAAGACGAGTACGCGCAGATCGCTAAAGCAGAAGAGTTGCGCCTAGACGCAATTCAGGTCGACGACTTCTCTCAAGAAGAATTCTTGAAACACACATCAACTGGCGCAGTTCATAAGATGCCAGCTGGCGGTGGATCAATGTCGCACGCGAGTGCCTACAAGGCTGACTAGTTTATTCTGTAGAGACTTCGGAATCTGAATCGGTGAATGTTTCACGGATTGGAGCTACCGAGTCTCTTCGATAAAGCTCAACCACATGAGTGTCGCTAGTTAAGAAAAGCTGACGACGAGTGAGTAGAGCTGCTGACCACAGTACCCTTTGATTTTTCTTACAGAGAACTTCGCCCGTCCAAATTCCATCGCGTTTGCCATCAGCGAAATACTGCCGCAGCAGCGGAAGGTTTTTGGCATTTTTAATGAAAGCTCTGTGCCGACCCAGCGAATACTTTTTAAACTCAACGCCATCATTGCAGACTGCATTAGCTTTCGTAGCATTGCTCTCGAGGTAGATATCTTCCTCTAAAACAAAATTGAGTGAGCTATCTTCCAAACTCGCAGGTTTTCGACTTTTGATATTTTGGGCATTGAGTAATTCCCACTGGCCATAAAGAAAATTGAAGTTTTCAATTTGGCGCAACTGGATATGTTTTTTGGTTTGAGGTTTTACTTTCACCTTTGATGATTTGGTCGCTGCAAATCCGAAGAAGAATCCTAATGTCAAAAAAGCGATGAGAGCCTTTTTCATAAGCGTTTAAGCACTTTCCTTTTTGATCTCTTCTTTTGGAACACCTATCCAGCTGCGAAGAATTTCGATTCGATTGCACTTTTCAATAAACAATCGGCACTTCGGAACCTCGCCTTCGCTCGCAACCAAGCGACAGCGCAACGCTAGCTCTGTTCCTTGATGTAACATCGTGACATCAAATGAGCCCTTAGCCTCTTTAAGGACCGGATTCTTCAGTCGCATTCCGCCAAGCGAAACATCAGCAGTTTCATTTTTAATTACTCCGCCTTCAATGTGCAGAAAAACTTTGATCGGCACCTGAAAACGATTGTTAGCGCGACGCTCTTGTTGTTTAAGAGGAACAGCTGTATCAGGCATCGGAGCTTCCACCAAAGCTAGAGACTGCTCAATCAACTCAGTCGAAGGAGATTGTGGAATTTCAGGATTTTTCTGGGTCGATGTCGGCGCCACTTCACTCGGACGATAATCATAACTTGCGTAAGTCAGTGGGCTTTGTTCAGCGATCACACCCGAGTTCGGCTGCGTTGATGGAACGGAACTCATCTGGATTTTATTTTGGTGTTGCTCAATATCTTTTTCTCTTACACCAGGAAAGAGTGAATCGATGACTGATTCAAGCTCTTGCCAATCGACCCAACCTTCTTGCCAGATGAGCCAATTAGAAAACGATGCCGAAGAAAAACTCTTCAACATCGACTTCAACTGAAATGCATGAAGCCCATCAATGCGAACTTCTTCAGCTCGATTATGTATGCTCCAGAGGCTCTCGCTCATCTGTTAATCTCCCCGGCCTAACTCTTTAAACTCAGTGAATTTATCGGAGAAACTCCGAGGAGATATGACGGAAGCTGGACTATAAACTTAAGGTTCAGCAAATTTAAGACTAAACTATTTATGATCTGTATTGAATTGAGACGACTCGACGACGGTGAAGGTGAAGGTGAAATTCTTCTTCGTATACACAGAATTCCAAATCAAACACTGCGACGAAGTCTTATTTAAAATTTGCTCTGACTTATCACGCTCGGTGACGCCCTCCAGAGTGAATTGAAAGCTACATGCTTCCATCCATGGCTTACCAGAATCATTCCGATCTACAGTCAAAAGAGCCTTACCTCTTATCACTGAGTACTGAAGTCGAGAAGCACTAGCGATCACTTTGAAGGTTGCGATGAAACAATTCACCAGAGCCAACGCAAATAAATCTTCGGGAGAATAACCCCCGCCCGGCCCGCCAAATTCAATGGGAATTGCGCATTTGATTTCTGCTAAATTATCGGCGGCTCCGGCTCCACACTCCCAATTTGAATCGGTGCCGTGAGTTGCGCGCGCTTGAACTGGAAAAGTCAGCGGATACTGAATCATAAAACCCTCCACCCTGAGTTTTTAATTTGATTTTTTGCCGTTATCAAGTGGGACGAGGTTTACTTGACTTAATCGTCGCCGAATTAAAGATTGTCTGAACCGGATATACCCAGTTGGTCTCGAAGCAGAAAACACTCTTGGGTTGGGAAGTATTGCCGCAATCAATGCGCTTTCATCCAAATTCAATTTTATTGCAGGCTTTCGAAAATAAATTTGAGACGCAGCTTCGACTCCGTAGATTCCGTCACCCATTTCGACTACGTTCAAATACACTTCAAGAATTCTTTTTTTACTCCATGTCGCTTCGAGCAGCCCTGTGAAATAAAGTTCCAGACCTTTTCTGATCCAACTTCGATCAGGCCACAAGAAAACATTCTTTGCGACCTGTTGAGTGATCGTACTTGCTCCGCGAACTCTACGCGATCGCTGGTTGTGCTCCATCGCCTTTTCGACTGCGCGCCAATCAACACCATTGTGCTCAAAGAAGTACTGATCTTCGGCGGCAATAACTGCAGCTTGCATACGTGGTGAGATTTTCGAAATTGAGACCCATTCCTTATTCCACTTAGGAGATTTTCCATTCAGTGCGGCTTCGGCTGCCCGCAGTACCATCAGTGGAGTAAATCCAACCGGGATCCATCGATAAAAAATGACGCTGGTAAAGCTTGTAAGTAAAAACAAAATTAACGCTCGCTTCGCGTAGAGCAAGGCGCGGTCAAAGACTGAAAGTTCGGGGTCAGCCCGTAAAAGGCTGTTCTTTAGTCGAGCCGCGAGATCTATAATCACTAACTTAAGTAGACGAATGAAGCTCCAAAGCAGAGGGGCAAAGCGCCGCGAGGTAGAGTGTTTCAAGCCGGTACCGATCCGAGGATACTCACAAAAAAGTGGCAAGATAGTCCAGGAAGGCGTAGTCTAAAAGTTGTGGCACTGCTGAAAAAGAAAACTAAACTCACTCTAATCCCACCGCTGAACTGGCAACCAAGCCTCCAGCGCGCTTGGCTGGAGTGGTACAAAGATGCCAACAGCTTACCATCAACTACGCAGCTTTGCTCAAACTTTGTAAGTCGACACGATCACCATAACATTGAAATCAAAACTGTTTTCGAACTTGCTGGTCGCAAGTTCGAGAGCGAATCAGATATTTATATTTTTGTGCCGCGAAGTTTCGAACTGCAGTCTGTCCCAATGGACGAACTCCAGTCAGATTTGCGCGCTCGCGTACGGCTTGCAGTTCCCGTTGGTGGCGAACAGGGTGCTTCGGCACTTTCTTCTGCTCGCGAAGCCCTTAAGCGTGTTGTTGAACACATTCATGAAGCTCACGACCTTGGCGAAGTAGTTGTTGAAGGTGCTCACCCTCTCGCAGATGAGTTAGTGAATGCGGCAAAAGATCTTTGTTCGGTCGTTAGCGAGACCCTCAAACAATCAGCGGTCGATCAGATCCGACACTTGTTCTTGGGCCACAGCTTAATGAGCACGCCCGATGCGTGTCTAAAATCGATTAAGGATTTAATCGTCGACGTTCGAGCCAAAGGCTCAATGGTCGCAGATGTACGAAAGCTTTTGTGGAATTCAAATACCAACACTCTTACCGTTTTACATCTTTTAGATGAATACATCAGCCACCTTTACGTTCAATACCTCGCAACGATTCGTTTCGAACTTGATCGAATCCACGAGATTCCAGAAAACTTAGATACGATGGAGCACGCTCGCATAAAAAACGAACTATGCCTGCTTCTCGATAATCTGCAGGAATCAGAAGCCGCTCATAGAAACGCATTGGGTTTAATTCGTGAAGAAGAGAGCCTTGATGAGCTTGATCGCGAGCGACGCCTCGTTCGGATTAGTCATTTGAAAAAGTATTTCCAGAGCAGTACGTTCCTTGATCTTTCTCGTCGTACTCCGCAGAAGCGTGTGAGCGAGTACCTTGCAACCATTGGAACTTTGATTGCCGCAGTAGTTGCCACTGGGTTTGAAATTTTCGGGCGCCATAAAGCTGCTGAAGCTGCAGTTCAAGGGATGTTCCTTATTGCCCTCGGTGTGGCGGTCTACGTACTTCGAGACCGAATGAAAGATTGGTTGCGAAATTTCTTAAGTGAGAAGGCTCGCAAGTACTTACCTGACGCCGAACAACAACTTTGGGCTAACAATAAAAAAGTTGGTTTTGTTAAAGAGTGGTTTCGCACTTATTCAAAAAAGAAATTACCTAGCGAAGTTGTCGACATTCGACGGCGCTCATCGGCTAGTGATATGGAAACGCGACTCTCCGAAGACGTTTTCCACTACCACAAAGTTCAATCGCTCATGCAGATGCCGGCTGTGATGGAGAGTGGCAATGGCACCAAGGCTCTTCACGAAAACATTCGAATTTGCTTCGATCGTTTTTTAAAGAACATGGATGATCCGTTCAAAGACGTTATGGAACTGGATACGTGGGGACGGTTAAAACAGAGTAAGTCTCACCGTGTTTATCACTTCTATTTGATCTCTCGAACTAAGTTTTCGACTGTGGCTGGTAAGGCTGTGCACGAGCTATCATACCGTGTCGTGCTCGATAAAAGCGGGATCGTACGTCTCGAAGAGATCGAAAACGTACATCCTAAAGGTCAGTCAGCAGTCAAAAGTTAACAGTCTGCAGTCGCAGCTGTCAGCCAACAGTTACAGTCTTGCAGTTTTCTGAGTCTTCTTCTCGATAGTTGAGCGCTTAGCATCGTATTGTTTACGCTGACGCTCACGCTTAACAATCTCTTGCGCTAGCTGTTTTTTGCGACGAAGAAGCTCGTTATGCTTTCGTTCTGCATTCAACATTGATTGGCGAGCAAGTTGCGAGCGCTCACGCGCATCTTTTGCCTGCTCTTGAAGAGTCGCTACTTTTGAAGTGGTTTTCGCTACTTTGCTGTCAACTTGTGACTTCTCGCGCTCAAGTTCTGCTAAGCGCTTACGAGCTTGTTCGCGACGCTTCTCGCTTGAGTCAAGACGAGTAGCCGCAACTTCTGCACGTCGCTCTGAAGCTTTTTTCTGTTTCTCTAAGCGAGCAATCTTTGCTTCGAGGCTCCTTGCGTCTTTCTCAACTTGCTTTGTCTCGATTTTAGTTTGAGTTGCAAAAGAGTCATACGCATAGCCTTCGATTTCTTCAGCTTGCGCATCATTCGCCAAGATATCAGCTTCTAAATCTAAGTTATCAAGACTTGAGTTCTGCGATCCCGCATGAGCAGACGCTGTCACTAATAGGGCTGCCAACGTAATTCCAATTAATACTTTCGCTTTCATATAACACCTCAATAATCTGAAATTGAGCAATCCAGGTGCCTCCCAACGGGAGCTATGTAGCTGATTTGAGATGTGAAAGATTACTTTTGGCTGAAAGATTTACTTTCAATCGACCGCAGGTTGTCACTATAAGTTCCTAAAGAGCTCGCCCGTAGGTACAGATTTTTGAATCAGTTTGATCTCTAGAAGCTGCTCCACGAGCTGCTGCCAACGCGCTTCAGTCATAGATCCCAACCCAGAAGTTTTCGTGTCGGGAGTTTCGATGAGGGCTCTTTGGGCTTTTTCACTTTCATTAAAGAGTTCCTGCGACA
Source organism: Bdellovibrionales bacterium (assembly GCA_043727635.1). GTDB lineage: Bacteria > Bdellovibrionota > Bdellovibrionia > Bdellovibrionales > JAMPXM01 > JAYSYM01. The sequence goes on from JAYSYM010000590.1 coordinate 9,262, forward strand.
TCGCCTTATTTAATTTTGCCATGTGTTTATTCGTCGGCTTTGGATTCTTCATGTAGCTTTTCCAGCCGGCGCGAACAGCTTCGACCATTGCTTTTACTTCACGCGGTCGTGAAGTGAGTGCTTCTTCTTGAACTGCAAGCACTGTCGCATAGGGATTATAACCTTCTTCAGCTACTAAAAACACGCTCACCTCTTGCTTCTGCTGCTTTGCGATCAAAGGCTCAGAAGTAACGAAAACTTGCTGCGAATATTTTTTGTCGCTCAAAAAATTACTGATTCCACCCAAGTAAGGCACTATTTTTGATTTAGCTTGTGGGTATTTCTTCTTCAGTAGGAGTGCGTAGGGCAATCCCATTTGCAAAGCAAGCGGACCTTCGCTGGTGTAAACATCTTTCAACGATTTAAATCCGCGCTCGGCATGCGCCATCACACCCTGCGGATGAGTTTGGTAAGTTGCAAACAGTGCAACCACTTTCATTCCCCTGCTTCGCGCAATGATAACTTCATCGCCACTCACGAGCCCGTACTCGACTGATCCAAGTCCGATCATCTGAATGACCGGAGTGCCCGCTCCGCCAGGAATAATTTCGACATTTAGCTTTCGTTTTTTAAATTCACCATTTAGCTCCGCTGCATAGAAACCACCGAACTGGGGCTCGGGCTTCCAATTCAAAGCTAAGCGAGCTTTCGCTTCACAAACATTCGCTGCGAAGAACAAAGCAAGAGCGAGGAAAAGTGAGTTCATGTTCGTTCCTTTAGTGACGCATGCCACTTGTGAAGTAAAGCGAAAGCCGAAAGATTAACTGCTGACACTAATATGAGTCCGATAAGTGAAGACACTAAGACTGCTGCAAAAACCAAATCAAGACGCTGAGTGGTTCGAGCCACGTCAACAACTGAACCGAGTCCGCCGCCGCCAACAAACTCTCCAACCACAGCTCCGATCACTGCTAAGCCCGCAGCGATCCTTAACCCAGAAAAGATGTAAGGCAATGCAAACGGCAGTCGAAGCTTAAACAGTGTTGTTGATTTGGGCGCTTGATAAATCTGAAAGAGATCTAAGAGCGAATGATCGGTCGATTGTAGTCCCACCAACGTGCTGGCAATCACTGGGAAGATTGAAACGATAAACGCGGATGCGATCACGGTCGGCTGACCAAATCCGAACCAAATTACCAATACGGGCGCAACGGCAATGATCGGAACAGTTTGAAAGAAAACAGCGTAAGGGTAAAAGGCTGTCTGAAGTAGCTTTGAAAGCGAAAGCACGGTCGCAACCGAAACCCCGAGAACTATGCTGAGTAGAAGTCCTGCGACTGAAGCACTTGCGGTCGATATAAATCCGTCGAACAAAGTTTCTCTTTCGTCTATGAAACAACGAAGAATTTCACTGGTAGAAGGCACGATGTAGCTCGGCACAAGACCGCTTTTAACTACGACCTCGAGTAAAATTCCAAAAACTACAAGTGTTGCTAGCGGGATAATCCAAGTAAGTGCTTTAGGCATTCTCCTAAACATTACCAGCTCCGCGCACTAAACCGTGAACAGTCTGAACTTCACGAAGAAACTCAACGCTAAGTCGTACTTGCTCAGTGCGCTCAGTGGGCAATTTAACTTTGTGATCAGCCACCAGTTTTCCGGGCCGTCCTGAGAGAATGATAATTCTATCTGCGAGGTAAACCGCTTCAGAAATTGAGTGCGTAACAAACACGATGGTTGGTTTTGCCGACAACCAACGTCGACGAAGATCATTTTGAAGCGAGAAGCGAGTGTTTTCATCGAGAGCGGCGAATGGTTCATCCAAAAGTAATAATGACGGCTCGGTGACCAGAGCACGTGCCACGGCGACTCGCATCTTCATTCCGCCAGATAATTCTTGAGGATACTTTATTGCAGCATCACCGAGGCCCATCGCGTTTAGCGATGCTTGTGCAAGCGACGTCCGCTCATTTGCTTCAACTCCAGCTAACTCGAGCGGCAGCTCAACGTTGGCTAAACTTGTGCGCCACGGAAGGAGAGTGGCCTCCTGAAATACAAAACTTTTTGTTGCGTGATTTATCTCAATTGACCCGGAGCTAGGCCGGTCTAAATTTGAAATTAAACGGAGCAGAGTCGATTTTCCGCATCCAGATGGACCAAGAATCGCGACAAACTCCCCAGGTGCAATTCTTAAGTCGATTTGCTCAAGAACTTTCCCGGTTTTTTTAAACTGGTGCGACACCGATTCGATTCGAACCGCTGCACCTGCTGAACTCACTTCAATTGCTCTTCAATTTTAGAAATGATTTTTTTATCAAGCGGCTTCGTAGACGATCCGAAGCGGCCGATCACCTTGCCTTCACTGTTGACTAAGAACTTAACGAAGTTCCAAGCGATTTCGCCAGTGAATTCACTTCCGCTTTGTTCCGTTAAAAACTTATACAAAGGCTGTTTTGCTGTGCCCTTCACCGGTAACTTTTCAAAAAGAGGGAATGTAACATCGTAGTTAACTTTGCAGAATTTTTTAATCTCTTCATTCGATGCCGGCTCTTGGCCGCCGAAGTCGTTAGTTGGGAAACCTAAAACTATAAACCCCTTGTCCTTGTACTTCCGGAAAAGGGTTTCAAGATCTTTGTACTGAGGAGTGAAGCCGCATTTCGAAGCAACATTCACGATCATCACAAGCTGCCCCTTGTAATCAGAAATATTGACCAGTTTTCCATCGATAGATTTCGCAGAGAATGCATAAACAGAGTCAGGTTTAACGAGTGCTGCTTGATCAGCTGCCTCTGGCTGGCCCGGTGTCGACTTCGGACCCGGTTGCGCGAATGAAACTTCAGAGACGATTAGCAGCCCCAAAGAAAATATCAGCGAAAAAAACAGCGAGGACAATCGAATCAACTTCATAACAACTCCAGATTGGTGCAATTCCTAGAGCGTCAGTTTCTCCGAAAACGCGCCGCGCAGGCTAGCGAAAAGTCATCAGTCCTGTCAGACTGCTCGATATGTCACAGCCTAGCCAACCTTTTCATTGTGATTATTCGTCGTCATGCTCGGGTTGCGGTTGGTTTGCGAAGCCTTACTCTGATCAGAAGACCCTCAAAGTTGAATCTTTCGTCAAAGCGTGGGAACAAGCAGGACTCCCAATTCTCGATTTCAAGCCAAGGTTCGTAAGTGTTGCAGAAGCGGGACTTCGAGACCGAGTTGATCTAGTAATCGATAATCGCTCAGGCAATCAGCGTCTGGGAATGTTCGATCAAGAATACAAAGAAATTGTCGATCTACCGAACTGTCCTCAGTTAACAAAGCCTTTGCAAACTTGGCTCGACGAGTTCAGGAAAATTAAATGGCCGATCCAGCGAGGATCTGTTCGATTGCGCGTCTCACCTCACGGTGATCGCGGAGTATGGCTCGATTTTGCAAATGCCGACGTAAAACTTCTCTTAGATGAAAAATCTATTTTTGAAAATCTTCTGACAAAATCTTTCGTCGAGGTTGGTCAACGCCGAAAGAGACTTGTCCAAGGCAACGACCGCTTGCGACTTGTCGATCCTGTTTTGCAACCTTGGTTTCAGACATTCGTTGGCGAAGAACTCACACCAACGCCACTTCTCTGTCACATCGGAGGATTTACCCAAACTGGATTTCAAGCGAACCGCGCCCTGATTGTCGAAGTTTTTAATATGACTCGGTCTCTTACAGCTCAACGAGTTGCTGAATTTGGCTCGGGAGTAGGAAACTTCACGCTGCCGCTTGCATCACAGTTTGCAAGAGTCGATGCATTCGAAGTTGATGGACTGGCCTGTCAGGCATTGACAGAAAATTTGATGCGCGCGAATCTCGACGCAAAAGTAACTATCCATCGAGGTGACTTCCAGAATCTGAATGAACGTCGCACCTTCAACGGATCCGACTTTGATTTGATCTTTGTCGATCCGCCACGTTCGGGCTTGAAGCAGTTTTTAGATCCCCTATTCGCTTCTCAAGAGATCGCAAAGAATTTTTTATATGTTTCTTGTTATCCGGATAGCTTTTGTGTTGATGCAAAAAGACTCTACGAGCTCGGTTATACGTTAAGAAAAATAGCTATAGTTGATCAGTTTCCGCAGACACCGCACGCCGAGATAGTCGCATTCTTCAGCCTGTGAATAGTTTTGGCAAAATCGCAACAACGTCTAGTTGATTGTGCAGTAAACACAATTTGAAATCGTCGTGCTTATTGCGTAACTACGAGTGATGCCGCAGTTCACGCCCTTCAACATTAAATCTCCTTTTGGTCGAAAAGGCCCGCGCACGCGCACCGAACAATTTCTTGAACTCATATTTGAGGCGAGTCGAGCACTTGCTTCAAATCTTGATTTAGAGCAAACGCTCAAAACTGTTGCGCAACTGGCGGTTCCGCAGCTCGCTGACTGGTGCGTCGTCGACCTCATCGAAAAAGATGGTAAGCTGAATCGACTTATCACGGCTCACCAAGATCCCGGCATGGTCGAGGTGGCACACGAATTTATGCGAGCTCACCCGCCTAATTTTACTTCTGAAACTGGAATTCCGAAAGTTGCACGTACGGGTGAAACCGAAGTCGTTTACGAGATTACCGACGAAATTCTTCGTTCGATGACCACAAGCGAATCACATTTTAAAGCAATGCGTGAATTTCACCTTCGATCAGGGATTTCAGTTCCTCTTAAGTCTGGCGCGAAAATTCTTGGAGTTATGACTTTCCTGTACGCTGAGTCTGGGCGTAAGTATTCTTCTGAAGACGTTTTCTGGGCCGAAGAGATTGGTCGAAGAGCAGCGGTTGCGGTTGAAAACTCTCTCAACTACCAAAATGCGCAGGAGCAAAGACTCAGCGCTGAACGCGAGCTATCGCTACTAGCTGAAGTAGTTCGCAATATGCCTGCTGGAATTGTTATTGCCGAAGCACCAACGGGCAAACTGATTCTCGGGAACTCCGAAGTACAAAAGATCTTCCGTCATGCCTTCAAAGCATCTGAGAATTTCGAAGAGTATAATCTGTGGAACGGATTTAAAATTGATGGCACGCCATTCACTGCAAATGACTGGCAGCTCGCACGCTCGGTAAAAAATGGGGAGCGCATCGTCAGTGAGGAAATGAGATTTCGTCGTGGTGATGGAACCTACGGATTTCTCTCAGTCAGTTCTGCACCGATCTATAATCGCGAAGGAAAAATAGTTGCTGGCGTTTGCGCGTTCATCGATATCACCGAAAAGAAAAATAGCGAAAACGAGCTTCGCGTAGCGAAAGAGGCCGCCGAAGCCGCCAGTCTAGCGAAAACTCGATTCCTTGCGAACATGAGTCACGAAATTAGAACTCCGCTTGGAGTTATCATCGGTCATTTAGACTTACTATTGTCGGGGAAACAGCCCGAGGGCGAGCGACTTGAGGCGATGCAGGTGATGAAGCGTAATGCTGATCTCCTCGAGAATTTGATCGAGGATCTTTTAGATCTTTCACGAGTTGAAACCGGAAAGCTGCGCATCGAGAAAATTTCTTTCTTCTTACCAAATCTGATTAGCGATGTACTGTCGGTAGTTAAATTAAAGGCCGAAGAAAAAGGTTTAGAGTTAAGTTTCAGATTTATGAGTGATGTCCCGAACGAAATTATTTCGGATCCGACTCGAATTAAGCAAATTCTGATCAACGTTCTCGGTAATGCCGTGAAATTCACTGATCGAGGAAATATTTCAGTCAGTGTTGATTACGCGAAGCCATTTCTCTCTTTTGAAGTTACTGATTCAGGAAAAGGGATCACACCGGAGCAAGCGGCGAGTTTGTTTCAACCCTTCACGCAAGTCGATAGTTCTGCCACTCGTCGCTTCGGCGGGACCGGGCTAGGTCTCGCACTGTCACGAAGACTTGCCCAGAGCCTAGGCGGCGAACTGCTTCTTGAGCGCTCGAAACCTGATCATGGTACGACCTTCTCAATTCGCTTACCTATCGCCGAAGGCATGAACGCAACCCCGATTCACGAGCTGCGCAGCGAGATTCAGACATTTAGTGCTCCGCAAGAAAAACGCAATCGCCTCATCAACATCAAAGTTTTGCTAGTAGATGACTCTGCCGACAATCGGCTTTTAGTTTCGAAGCTTCTCAAAATTGAAGGAGCACTTGTCGAAACTGCTGAAGACGGCGCCGACGGAGTTCTAAAGGCTCTGGACGGCGATTTCGACCTTGTGTTGATGGACATTCAAATGCCGCGAATGGATGGTCACGAGGCTGTTCAAAACCTTCGCGCCGCAGGCTTTAACAAGCCTATCATCGCCCTCACCGCTCACGCCTTCCGTGAAGAGAAGGAACGCTGCTTACGAGTAGGCTTCAATGAGCATTTAACAAAGCCAATTCAACGAAACGATCTCGTCGAACGAATTCGAAAACTCACTCATCATTAGTAAATAGAAAAAAGCCTAAAAAATAACCAGCTAAGCTGCAGCCGCAGCCGGAAGTTTGCAGCCACACGAGCCACAAAACTTTTGATTGAGTTGATACTCAGTCTGACACTCAGAACAATTCAGTCCTGAAGATAGTTTTGGTTTTTTTATAAAACTCTCAGCGATCTCCTTAGGATCAACCGATTCTTTTTCGTTCCACCTGTCGATCTCTCGTAAGATTTTCCAATTCACAAAAGTGCGCTGCCACTCTCTTAGATCAAACGAAATGAAAATACCTTTATCAGTTGATGACCGCTTCACGAATAATCCCTTAGCTTCAAGCGCCGAGAAACTATCGTTAGTCAAATTCACACCGAAATCAGTTTTGAAACGTTCTTTGAGCGCACCAAATTCAAATTGCACAGCTCCGCGACGATCTGCCTCAGCAGTTTTCGCAACTTCAAGAACCATTGCCACAGTACTTGCGCAATTCTCATCAACCTTCAGCAAGTCGAGCTTTCCCGACTTAAAGAAGTAGTATTGATAAAATTCAAAGAAGTTTTCTATTGAGAGAAGGTCAGTGAGATGCACGAATCCTAGCTCTTCAATCGCTGGATCTTCAGGGCTCTTCACCATTTCCCACTTAGCCATCTCGAGCTTCACAAGAAGGTTAATCGCTTGTTCAATTCGCTTGGGACTTTCGAGGAAAACTTTTTGAGAATAGGCTTTCATGTTTGGCCAGTTAACTTTTAACTGCTCGCCATTCTTTTCACCCTTGTGAACCGCCGTGTGATAAATCGTTGCAAAAACTTTCGCAACTAAATCAGGAGGACAAGCACTGTTGTCTTTCTCCATCTTCGCTGACTTCACTTCATTGGTCATAAGCTTAAGTTTATCGCTCATGCTCTTTGTGAAAAGCTTCATGAGTTGGCTCTGCCCTTCGAGCAAAGTCTTTAATGCCTCAACTTTAATTTCGATAACTTTGGTTTCGACTTTAGCTACAGCAGTTGCCGAGTGCGTGTTCACACCAGAAAGTAACTGCTCACCTAAAACTTGGAAGTTCGCCACCGTATAGAGTTCAATTTTTTGCTTTGCACGTTGCAAGAAAACAGAAACCGAGCCGGATTGGACAATGAAGATACTTGTGGCTTTGTCTCCCTCTTTAAAGAGAGTCTCACCTTTTTTAAATACTCGCGGCTCGCTCATGATGGACTTATCGTCCTCAACGGTGAAACACTTAACGTGTGATGAAGACTACTTGGACCAGGATCATTCTAATATTTGCGCTGCTTTTCCCTGGGATTGGAGCAGTTTGCTATTTCATTCTTGCACACGACCAATGGCTAAGAATCATCTACTTAGCCTCTAAGGTTGTTCAGTTTACTCTCCCAGCAGTTTGGGTCTTCATCGTTCTTCGCGAACCGTTTTCAACTCGAAAAATTACGCTTCGAAATGCGATCGCTGGCCTAAAGACCGGTGTATTTTTTTTCGCCCTGACTTTGGTCGCGTACTTCTTTGTGTTCGAACGCTTTGATCTACTTTCTGGATCGAGCGATGCCATCGTTCAAAAGATTAGTGAGTTTGGAGTAACGAGCCCGCTGAGTTTTATTCTCATGGCTGTTTATATTTCAATCCTTCACTCGTTTCTCGAGGAGTATTATTGGCGGTGGTTTGTTTTCAGAAAACTTCGCGAGTTCATGGGGTTTAGATCATCAGTCGTTATTTCGAGTGTCGGGTTTACGCTCCACCATATTGTGGTCATCGGGTTCTATGCTCCGGCCAACTACGCATCCGTTCTAATTCCACTCGCTGCCTTGAGCGTGTTTTTGGCGGGAGTGGTTTGGGCATATCAGTACGAGCGGAGTCGAAGTCTCTGGGTAGTTTGGGTCAGCCACTTGCTTACGGATGCAGCACTCATGGTGGTCGGCTACCGCCTCGTTTTCCCTTAGTAATCGGGTCCGAATCGGAACCGTTTCGAGTTTGGAAGTCCACTCTGGAACCACTCATTATTGAACCAATTCGTTCTATAACCCATAAAAATCTTATAGATGGTATAAGTCGCTGGCCCGCCCTTTGCTCTTACACTCCTACGTAACTGTTATCCGGATCTTTTTGGGAGGTTCATATGAAAAAGCAAATCATCATCCTTGGCGCTTTCATCGCTCTGACACTTGCTTTCGTACAAGCCGCTGACGCATCGCAAACTTTCGTAGCTAAAGGCTACACTGCACAAATCGAAGGACTCGTAGACGGAGTTAGATTCCCGGTTGATGCAACTGACATCACTGGCGGAAACGTAACAATCGATACTGATAACCAAACAATCGCTCTAACTGTTGATAAAGAACACTCATGCGCGGGTAAATTGATCTGCCCTCCAGGCCTTAACAACAAACTCGCTATCAAACTTCAAATTTCAAAAATAGAACGCGATCATTGCGGAGTTCTTCAGTACACAGCTGAACAACAACTAACTTCTGGAAATCAAATTCTGACTGTTCGTGATAATTCAGAAAGCATCTGCCGCAGCTTCATCGCGATCCCAAGAACCACTGTTTCTCTTGTGAAACAAACTCGCTCAGGCGAAGCAAGCGCACTTTTCGCTGCTGGCGCTCTTGAGGAACTTCAGTAAGTCGCCCCTCCAAAATTTTCGTTAGGCATTAACGCCGCTCGATCTGAAACTCGCGCGGCGTTTGTGTATCTACGACTGTGATATCAACGGGTAAGCGTGAGATCTCGCGCCCGTCGTCTGATTCAACCTGAACGCGCCACTCTCCCGGCTGATAATTTGATTTGTACGCGTGCCCTCTGAAACCTTCAGCGCGCCCACCACTAATCGTCATCGGAATTTTGTCGGCAGAAACCCAACCTTGTCTTGGATCTTTGAAATACCAATGAATAAGAATTTTATCTTTGAAGCCTGTCGGCGAAAAAATGTTCGCAAAGAAGTGAATCTTATCTCCCGGTTGAGCTACAAAGTCTTGATCGCCTCGCTTCCAGAACATCCACTTCGGTGTTTCTGAGTGCAAAATATAATCGCCGTTTTCTCGCTCAACATTGTGATAGATCCCCGCGAACTGAACTGAAATTGGTACTGGCGGAATTAGATTCAAAAGATACATCGCTGTGAAAACAGCAAGTGTAGCCATTGATGGATATACCAGCTGTTTGTGAGCCAAGTGACTGCGATCAATCCCGCGGAGAGTGAATCGGGCGAAGTAGTAAAAAATCAAGCCAGAGATCACGACTGCTGCGAAGAACGGAACGAAGCCGACGAATCCGACAAACACCGGAATCAAAATTGCGATCACCGAGCACAAACACAGCGTGAAGAGAATCGAGCGAAGAATAAGCCCGTACTTTCTAAATTGCGGAAGCTCGTTAGCTGCAAGTAGGGCCACGAGAATCGCGAAGAACACGAACGAAGCTGCGATTGAGGCGCTCTTATAATAAAAAATTGAACTGAAGTTGAGAAGGTTTCCTAAAAAGAAATGGATGATTGGCTCACGATACTTCCAGGGCGTTCGAAGAAATCCCGGCATTTTGAGAGGAGTAATGGTCTCGCGAATTTCGCCCGAGAGCATAAGAGCGACAATGATAATGTAGACGACTTGCTGAATGATGGTCGACCAGTCATCCAGAGCGCCAGTCATAAAGATGTCCCAGATAAAACCGACGACGAAGAACGCGATTGAGTATTTACCTTCGTTTTGCTGGAAGCTTGTTTTTAGCTGGTCGATTTTCTGTTTCACGTGATGGTAATCCTATTTAGATTTTTGTAAGTATGTACTCTCGAAGATTTTATCAGCTGAGCCTTCAACAAATCCGTTAAAGAGCTTTCCGCTAGCGTCGTTAAATCGTTGTGCGAATTCGTAGTAGCAGCTTGGAATTTTTTCTGTTCGTTCAGAAAACTTTGTCTCAACTTTTTCGGCGAGTGTTGCCGACTGCTCAAGGAACACAGCTTTCGAGCCTTTAATCTCGCCGCCGCTCGTATTGAGGTCGATGCCATTATTTTTTAAGAATGTGTTCAAAGCTGTCAGGTCACCGAAGGCCTTTAAGTGATTCATCGAAACTGTGAAGTGATTCGTTCTGAATCCAAATGCATAAACCCAAGCTGCGTACTCAGATTGCTTCATTAAGGCCTGATAAGTTTCAAATGATGCTTGCCACGGTCTTCCCGACCAAAGCAGGCGATCTTGAGTGAGTAGATCGTCAGGCATTGATCTCGCAACCTCTTCACATGTGTTCGCGACGAGCTGATCGAAATTTTCAATTAGGAGTTCGCTAATGAAGACGCGCGGCTGATCTGAATCTTTTGATTCCATGTGCTGCGCATAGAGTTTTTTCTCCTTAAAGAAATACTCACCTTTTACGCTGTAGCCGTACTTTTCAAAGACCTTAACAAAAGTCGGTAGCCCAATCCGCGCGTTCTTGTAGGTGCGGAAGGCAACATGATCGTTCTCGAGACGAGAAATGTTTCGGCCTGCACGCTTTTCCTCGTTCAACACCAAATCGTGAACTCGCTTCGCTTGCGGGTTGAGAGTGATGTAATCGGTCCAGAGGTTTTCAAAAATATTCTGTGTGCTCATGGGGTTCGATTTTAGCGAGGCCTTTGAGAAACCTTCAAGCTTTCTCCACGAGTTGAATGAATGATTTTGACTGAATTCCGCTACTATCAGTGCCAGATAGCTGGAGTACCCATTATGAGTTTGACGTTAGTGGCGACATTTAACACAAAAAACGAGGCAAACTGCGCAGTCGACGCACTGGTCGAAGGTGGTTGGGATCGAAAAGCCGTAAGCACGACCGTTAGAAGAGAATTAGGCGAACGCGCCTCATTTTCCACCTCTGGAAGTGGCGAAACTGATTCCTTCAAAGCGGTAGCTCTTGTTGCCATGATAGGTGCGGTGATCGGAGCCGCGATTGGCTTGATGCTAGCGCTCGGTACTTTCGGTTTGCGGGTGGAGCAGTTCCGCGAGAGTGCAGCGCTAGGTTTAATTGCCGGCGCGATAGTCGGCTTAGCTGTTGGCACTTACTCTGGCGCAGTCGCTTCGGTTCGAAAGAGTCGGGATCAACGCTTGGATCAACTCTCGCCATTCCTTTCAGCAAAAGAACGGGTCATGGTGAGCTTGAGTGTTCCCGATGAGCGCCAAGAAGTGGTTTCGCGGGTCCTTCGCAGTCACGGAGCCTATGCAGTTCGGGAGTGGTCTTTGTTAAGCAACGATACTCCCCGCGGCCTACCCGTTTAATAAACAAGGTGTTAGCCTTGGGCCAATGAAAACATACCAAACGATTGAGAACTTCTCGCCTTCGGCGAAAAAGCTGCGTGAACATTTTGAGCAAACATTTGCAGATCCACACTCTGCAAAGAGTGATCGATTCATTTGGGATTACTGGAACGTTCCGGGTCAGTACACAACTCTTCGCACACCGGCTTATCACTTCTTCCCGAAAAAGATTTACGAGCAATTTCACAACGAACTTGTTTGGTGGGGTCGAGAGAATCTTGGATGCCATGACATTTCTCCACCTTGGCTAAGTTGCTATGTTGATGGCTGCAAACAAGAACTGCACGGTGACCTTCCTCACGGCCCTTGGGCATTTGTCTTTTCTTTAACTCCCTGGAATTCGCGAAAGTTTCGCGGAGGAGAAACGCTGTTGTTGAAAAATGAAGTACTTAGCTACTGGCAAAACTTTTCTTCGGGCGGAGGACTTGAGCGCGGAAACTTAGTCGACGAAGTGCCGGCAAAGTTTAATCGACTCACCGTCTTTGATCCGAGAATCCCTCACGGCGTGAATGAAGTTCGCGGCGTTAATGACGTTCTCGAAGGACGACTTGTGATTCACGGCTGGTTTGTTCAGCCGCGCCCGTTTATTCAGGGCCCACTTCGCACGACTGAACTGCAGTCAGCGATCAACGGTTTAACTAGCTCGTTGGTGGATCAATTTGAATCTGAAGGGGGCCTTAATACCTCAGGAGTTTTAGCCGTCAGATTTAATGTTGCGAAAGGTGGCTCAGTCGGTCGCGTTCAGATTTTGTCGAACTCTCTTCGCGATTTAGAAAGCCACTCAAACGTGAGTAATTCCTTAACTAAATGGATTTCAAAAGAGCTTAAGGCTGTGCGCTTTAAAGCTAAGGCTAAGAGCTCGACTGTTACTCTTCCTCTAATTTTCGAACCAGCGTAAACTAGGTGCATATGAAGAATTATTTAAAACTGTCGCTATTGATTTTCTGCTTAGCATTTTCTCAAGCTAGCTTTGCAAAGGACTCGAAAATGGAAAATTTTAAAAAACCTTCGAAAGAAGAACTGAAGAAAAAACTTACGCCTGAGCAGTATGCCTGCACTCAAGAAGAAGGCACTGAACGCCCATTCCACAATAAATATTGGGACAACAAAGAGCCTGGCATTTACGTTGACCTCGTGAGCGGCGAAGCGCTGTTTAGCTCGACAGACAAATACGATTCTGGAAGTGGCTGGCCGAGCTTCACAAAGCCTCTTGAAAAAAATAACGTTACAACCAAAACCGACAAGCAGATGTTCGCTGAACGAACTGAAGTTCGATCAAAGAACGCCGACTCGCACTTAGGTCACGTGTTTGATGACGGCCCGAAAGACAAAGGCGGTTTGCGATATTGCATTAACTCGGCAGCACTTCGTTTTGTGCCTGTCGCTCAGATGGAAAAAGAAGGTTACGGATCTTTCCTTCATTTATTTAAGACCGCTGCTGGCGACGCGAAAGCTAAGGTCACGCAAGAAACTGCGATCTTAGCTGGCGGATGTTTTTGGGGAATGGAAGATATCATTCGCAAAATCCCGGGCGTGATTGAAACAGAAGTTGGTTACACAGGCGGCGCAATTAAGAACGCCGGTTATGACTTGGTAAAAACGGGAGCGACTGGACATGCAGAATCAGTTCGTGTCGTATTTGATCCGAACAAACTCTCTTACGAAAAGCTTTTAGAATGGTTTTTCCGAATGCACGACCCAACTACTAAGAATCAGCAAGGCAACGACAAAGGCACGCAGTATCGCTCGGCGATTTTCTACACGAACGAGAAACAAAAAGATGCCGCTGAAGTTGCTATAGTTAAACTTGAAAAGAATGGTAAGTGGAAGCGCCCGATCGTTACAGAAATCATAAAGGCGAGCGACTTTTATAAGGGCGAGGATTATCACCAGGATTACTTACAAAAGAACCCTGGCGGCTATACTTGTCACTTCTTGCGCGACTAAGAAGCGAAGAACAGTTTTCTTGAATCGACTCGTCACGTGACGAGTTCAACTTACTTCTTATAAATCTTGATCTGCTTCGTTTGCTCTTCAGTAAAAGCAACCGTGAGTTTTTTGCCAGTTTCAACTTTTCCGTCTTTGAGAAGCGACTTCGGAATAAGTTTGAAAGGTACGTCAGCTTGCTGAGTACCGAGATCAAGCGTAACGATTTTGTCGTTCGACACAACAACATTTCCACTCAATACAAACGGCCCTGCCTCGAGCGCGAACGCGCTGAGCGAACCGAGAAACAAACAAGCTGCGATAACAAATTTCAACATCATCACTCCTACCGAACAGTGCCGGGTTGCGAGTTAACTTTTTCGCCAGTGCTTTGTGAGCGACTCGTGCTACGCAAGTATTCGCGACGGCAAGCTAAGGTAATTTGTTTCGCTTCGTTCTTCATGCAGCTTGTGGCCGCATGCGAAGCGTCCGCGAGTTCGCAGAAGAGCATTGGAGTGTAACGTTGGTTTTCAACTTGGCAACCTGCACGTCGTAACGTGTATGGATTTCCGTCGATTGGACAATCAGCAACGAGAAGCTCATTAAACGATGAGTTTTCATCCCAAACGCAGAACGCTCCATCAACGACAGACGTGCGCCCCTTCTTCTTCATCGCTTTGCGGGTTTTTTTATCGAATGGCTCAATGCTGTCTTCAAAACAATCTTTCGTTGCACTAGAGTTGTCTTGATACAAACAACCATTTACGTCGCCTTGGAAGCGCTGATTGCAGTAAGCCGTCATGATGTAAGCTTCGCACTGTGCGTACCCTTTTACGTACTGGGCACCGTTACAGCTGTCGACACGGGGTTCACCAACCCAATGGCATTCCTGACTCTCGCGTGGCTTTTGTTTATCTTTCTTTTTGTCTTTTGCTGACGCTTGGAATGAAAGTCCAAGAATTACGAAAGCAACAGCAAGCATTTTGAATAATGCGTTCATCGAACATCCTCCGTGAGAAACTTTAAACATTTTCAGAAACAATTTTAGCGTGAGCCCATTCAAAAATTGGCGTCACTCGCGGGCTAATCAATTCGCGAGCTTCTTCGTAATCGAACCATGCAAACTCGTGATGTTCGAGTCGCCCAGTAAAAGGATTCGGCCGAAGTTCTACGTCTCCGTCTTTCAATTCAGCGATGTAATAGCGTGCTGTCTTCCCGCGTGCGTATTTTGGAGTTTCGCGAAAATCTTTTCCCCATTTAAATTTTGGATGACGAAGTGCCGTCTCTTCTTCGAGTTCACGAATTGCACCGATCAATGGATCTTCATTTCGAAGAACCACACCTTTTGGAAAATCCCAGTAGCTGTAAACTCTGAGCAAAAGATATTGAACGCGGCCATCTATAAATCGAACTGGTATGATGCCTGAAGAGAGAACGTCGCGCTGAGGGCGACGTGAGCGAGAAGCAGTCAGTTGCGGTTCAGAATTAACTTCAGAATTTCGCAATTTCGCCTCCCCTTACGCCATCTTTATTGATCAAGGGTAAAGACGCAACAGGTGTCTTAGGATCGATAGATCGAAAAGTTCTGAAAATGCTCTGGAGGAACGACTTGCGAAAGCCATGGAGCTCCGTGATCTATTGCGTCGCGTGACGATCGACCCCTAGCTACAACGGTGATCGAACGCCGCCTGGCTATTTGCAAAAGCCTCAAAAGCAGACGGTCGATAGCTGCCCGATGGCTGAAGTCATAAACGAAATAGGTTTCTGCCTCAGGCAAATTAAACTCAGAATTGTCTATGTTAGCGCATAGCAATTGAGCAGAGCTAAAACCCTGAAGAGCTAGGCACCTTGCACCCTCTGCCACTCGCTCTTGAACTATCTCGTAGCCAACAAATTTGACGTGAGGGTAATGAGCCTCTACGACAAATCCCATCCTTCCATAGCCAGCACCGCAATCGATGACGATGGCTCCCGGCTTTAGCTGGCCCCGAACATCCAGCCGCTCGAGAATTTGCCTGAACTCGATATAGGGAGTGAGAAGCGCTTCAGGCTTGAGCCCAATCCAAAGCTCCTGATCAGAATTTTTGGTTTGGAGACCAGCCTCGACACGGATCGTATCTAAACCGAGCCAAGCGTCGACGTGAGCCGCGTGAATTTGTGCCTCACGATAAGTGCAGTCAGTCATACTCAGCAATGGATAGGGATCATCCTGATTGAAAGCAGAAATTTGAGTTGCGTTTTGATCTGACATCACATGTTTTACTCAATGAGGAATCACAATGCAAAATGAAGTCATCGAATTCGTAAAAGCCGCTCTTAAAAATCCTCTCGACGTGTCCACCGTCTTTCCGACGTCACGATGGCTCGCACAAAGACTTTTAGACGAAGTTCCAATTCAACCGAATTCGTTTATTGTTGAGGTTGGCGCTGGCACAGGTGCTATCACCCAGCACTTGCTGCGAAGATTAGGTAAGCCCCAAGACCAGTACCTCGGAGTTGAACTCAATCCGCAGATGGTGACCTACCTTAAAACTTATTTTCCAAATCTGAAGTTTGAACAAGGACCCGCACGAAATTTGGAAGTGTGGTTGAAATCGAGAAAAGCTGATGGCGTGGTCTCGAGTTTGCCTTGGACGATCTTCAATGAAGATGTTCAAACTGAAACTCTTCAGGCCATTTATGATTCGCTAAAGCCTGGCGGAGTGTTTGCCACTTACATGTGTTTAAATGCAGCTTGGTATCCGCAAGCAAAACGTTTTAAAGAAAAAATCCATTCTATGTTTAAGACTGTCGACAAAACTCCAATCGAGTGGCGCGCCATTCCACCAGCTTTCGTGTTTCGATGTACCAAATAGTCTCAGGCGATTTGTCACCATAACTCCATTTGTCCCGATCTAGCCCGTGACTTAAAAATTAAGTGCTGGATAAGTCTTGGAGGTACGTCGTGCGCGCACTAATTTTGTTACCCCTATTGTCGCTGGTCATTTTGCTGGTCATTTCATTGGGCTCGCAAAGCTATGCGGCTCCTCATTTTGAATCTGCGCAGGCATTCCCCGGCGAAACTTACGAGCAAGCACGAGCCAGACATCTAAAAGAACGACCCCACTTTTTCGATGATATTCCTCAGCGCCCAACTGATGACGTCAGTCGAGCAACGAGTGGGAGTGCCTACGGTCACAAACAAAACTTTGATCCAAACATCGACGTTTCACTTCTTCCGGAATGGAAAACTGGCGCAGCAAAACTTGAAGAAGCGTTTCAGAAAGTTCGCGACGTTCGCATCTATACTGATCGCAGTCACACGCAGTTTAAACGACGAGCGACCTGGCTCTACCCTGTCGACGGTTGCTACACGCGAGCCGCTCACATGGCGCGCGGACTAGAACGACTCGTGCACTTAAAGCCCGGCAAAGTTTTCGCGTTTGGAACTTGGGCGACCTTACGAGCAAAAACTCCTTATGCTCCGAACGGCAAAGCTTGGTGGTCTTTTCATACTGCCGCAGCTTATAGACTAGGCAGCCGCGCTATGGTTTTGGATCCGGCGATTGATCCCAATCGAATTTTACCTTTTGAGGAGTGGGTTGGCTTGATCGCTCCTGATGCATCGAAAATTACGGTGTCGATCTGTGATGGCAACGCTTATGCGCCCTCACAAACCTGCATCGGCGGCTCAAATAAGCAAGATTACTGGGCAGTTAATTCGCTAGAGGGATATCTCGATGACGAATGGAGCAACCTCGTAAATCTTGGTCTGAACCCCGTTAAACTTTTAGGTGATGCTCCTCCCTGGAAGAGAACTCGTTAATCCAGCAGGAACTAATGCCTTTACTCTATAATTAAGCTTTGGTACGAAACCCCCTCACTTTGAAAAGTGGGGGGATTTAATGGCAACAGCAACGACAGCGGGCTTCGGTCAGCCGGGCGAGAAGACCATCTTTGGTCATCCGGTCGGACTTTACGTTCTATTCTTTACTGAAATGTGGGAGCGATTCTCATTCTACGGAATGAAAGCACTTCTAGTTCTATACATGGTTAAGTATCTAATCGTAGCACACACGACTGGTGCAACTCATGTCGTTGGTTTCGATACATTCCGCTCGATCATTGAATGGATGTACGGGCCTCTCGAAATTCAGCCGCTCTCTTCACAGATCTACGGATCGTATATCGCGCTTGTCTACCTGACTCCCCTCTTTGGTGGAATGATCGCGGATCGATATCTTGGACATCGCAAAACGGTAGTCGTTGGAGCAGTGCTCTTCATCATTGGTCACTTCTTGATGGCCTTTGAGTCGATGTTCTTAGTTGCGTTGTTCTTTCTAATTTTAGGGAACGGATGCTTTAAGCCGAACATTTCTACTCAGGTAGGAAGCTTGTATCCGGTTGGCGATAAACGCAGAGATGCTGCCTTCACGATCTTTTACATGGGTATTAATTTAGGAGCTTTAATCGGCCCGCTCGTTTGCGGAACGCTTGGTGAAATGTACGGATGGCACTACGGCTTTACGGCTGCTGGTGTTGGTATGATCATTGGTTTGATCGTTTATTTACGCTGCCAAAAATATTTGGGCAAAGACACTTGGGTGAAACCTTCATTGATGGAGCGCCCGCATGACCCACTAACTAAAACAGAGTGGAAACAAGTTTGGGCTCTCGTTGGGATTTGCGTTTTAAACATCGTGTTCTGGGCTGTGTACGAGCAGCAAGGTAACACTTTGCAATTGTTCGCAACTGACAACGTTGATTGGTCAATCGGTGGTTGGTCGATGCCAACAACTTGGTTCCAATCTTTGAACCCGTTGTTCATCTTCATCATGATTCCGCTCATCAATCCGTTCTGGGCACGACAAGCTGCTCGCGGTAAAGAGCCAAGCTCAGTAGCTAAGATGGCGTGGGGCTGCTTCATTCTTGGAGCGTCGTTCTTCGTACTTATTTTCGCAACTCAAGGAATGGCCGAGACAACTCGAATCAGCTTCTTGTGGTTGGTCCTCTGCACATGGATTTACACAGTAGGTGAGATTTACCTTTCACCGGTTGGTTTGTCTTTGGTGACAAAGGTGTCGCCTCCACGCCTTGTGGGAATGATGATGGGTATGTGGTTCCTCTCAAGCTTCTTCGGGAACTACTTGTCTGGTTACATCGGGATGTTCTACGAGAAAATGCCGAAAGATCAGTTCTTCATGCTGTTAGCAGCAATGGGAATTGCCGCTGGTATTTCGATCTTCGCATTCCAGAAGCCGCTTAAGAAAGCTATCGGAGCGAACATCTAGTTCTGTGTAATTCAGAATAAAAAAAGGCGACTCTAGGGTCGCCTTTTTTTATTTCACTTTACGTTTAGTTCTATTGTTAGTTCTATTGGGCGACGACTAAACCGTTCACAACTTTTTT
>JAYSYM010000591.1:0-3130 GCA_043727635.1 Bdellovibrionales bacterium
CCCCTCTCGAAAGAGGACCTCTCTCGGAAACTTGTCTTCCGTGGCTTCGACTCAAAAAAGATCACAGACACTCTGTCTTCTTATGTTTTAAATAAAACCATCGAACTAGACGGAAGAGGCAAAGTTCGCCTTCTCGTCAATCCGAACGACAACCTGTAGTTCTTCGCTTTTCGGGGGAAGAACAGCGAGGACATGAAGCCGCTTGCCCTTTCGGGCAAGGCTAACTTCGAGCTCACAGTACTCCAGTTGTGTCTGAGCCGGAAGACCGTGATAGGTCGTCCGGGTCTCTTCATCCTCGAAGGTCATTCTGCATTCTCATCGTAGTAGACTGGCTCGGCGGAAGCAGCGGGCATTGAGCGGACATCCTGCCTGTAACTTCTTCCGATAGCCTGTTTCGCAACTTCCGCTCCGTCTCGGACCGTCTTCCCGGCTGGCATCATATTGTGCCTGACCGCATATTCATACATCTCGTCGATTTTTCCGGAGACGAGAGCCCTCTTCTTCGGGGGAAGGTTCGCAACGTGCCGCTGAAAGCCATCGTTTCCGAGGAGAGTCAGTATTGCAGCCTGTTCCTTTTTCCCCGCTGTCGCTCCGAAGACCGTGCTGAGGAGAGCCTTTCCTTTCAGAAAAGCTGTTCCGATAATTGCAGTCACTACTCCGTCCGCCGTTTTTCTGAGTTCATCCTGGGGAATATTCCCCGTGACCGGGAGTTTCGTCTCAGCAACTCTCTGCCCATAAGTCAGTGCCGCTTTGAAGTTTGAAAACTTTTTCTGGTCCCCGTCGAAGAGAATCTCAACGAATTCCGGGCCAAGGTCTTTCCGGAAATAATCTCCGAGCTGCCCCGCTTTGATTCCGCCCTTGGCGTCCGTAAAGTCTACAAGTTGCTTTTCGACCCAGTCCGATTTCAATTTTTCCCAAGTCGGAGCGGGAAGAATAGCCTTTAGTGCCTTAGCGTCTCCGACTGCCGTCTTCGGATTCCCGAGGAGCTTGTCGACTATGATGTGAGACCCGATGTCATCGTCGGCGATTTTCTCAAGGTGAGCGACAGATTCAAGAAGGGAACCATAACGGGCATTTGTCGCCCGGAAAGCCTGCTTCTCCACTTCTGACTCCAGCCCATTCTCAATGGCTTCATTCTTAAAGGAACGGAGGTCCCTAGCAAGACTAGACCATCGTCTATTCACTTCGGCTCCGCCGTAACCCTTCGCCGTATCGACGAGGTTTCCGACTTTCAAAATCACCGGGTCCAGGTCAGAATAGCGGAGAGTTCCGTCTCGTCCCCTGGCCGTAATATCAGCAAGAGTGTTGACGAAAGCCCGAGTGTCTGATTCCTTGAGGCCGAGCTGCCCGGCGAGGGCTCTCATGTCCTTCGGAGGGGTCCCGTTCTTAATGTCGAAACCCAAGGCCTGAGTCATCTCCCGAATGTTCGTAGCTATGCCCTCGGGGAGAGGAAGTTTCCCATTCTTAGTATTCGCCATTGCCTTATTCTTAAGTGCTCCGATTTCCTTCCCCTCGGCAATCCGAATAGAGGAAACGGCATTTTTGACAGTCTCTCCAATGCGCCCTGGTTTGGCCCCTGCCGCCTTCTGTGTGTCGACTACGGCGCGGAAAGTATCCTGAATTGCCGCTTGTGCATCCTGGCCGACTCTCGTCAGTGCTTCTTGAATCTGTGGCTTGTTCTTCACCATAGCGACAGCATCAGCAAGAGGCTTGCTCTGTGTGTTGATTTGTGAGTTGAGAATTTCCGCCGTGAATCCGGCCTCCCGAAGTTGGAGAACGGAGTCTAGGACAGCTTGATTCTCCGGAGCCAGAGTAACGGCATCCTTGGCAAATTCCAGTGCCTTCTTCTCAAGATTCGCCGCAGTTCCGGGGATCCTCTTGAGTGTCTGCTTGACCGCCCCTTTTCCAATACGAGCAACGGCAGGAAGAGCCGCCTCGATCACGCCTTCAATGGCCATTTCTTGCGTCTTATTCCGTCCGGCATCCTGCGGAATTCCCGCCTGCTCTGCGACCCAGTCTGCAAGTGAGTTTGAAACTGGGACGGAAGCAATCCTTCCGGCAATGGCTCCAGCAGGAGCGCCGAGGCCAAGAGAGGGAGCAGCGCCAGCAAGAGCGCCTCCGACTTCCCCGGGAATCATTGCGATTTCTTTGACGACATCACGGGCTCCGGGAATGAGGCTCGTAATAAAATCATTCACGACAGTAGTATTAAATTTTCGAAACTTCTCCCCTTGTCCCTTCCGGTACTCAATCTTCCCGTCGACATAACGGACATTCTGCTCGCCAAATTGTTTTTTCAAGAAGCCAAGTTTTTCTGTATCGTTCGCGCCAAGGGAGGCCCGAATTTGGTCGACGAAAGAAGCGCCGTTCTCGTCAACGGAGAGAGCGCCCGATTTATCTTGGGGCATTGCCGTTCCGGCTTGCGCTGCAGGGGCAGCAGGAGTTTCGCCAAGGGCCGAAGCCAGTTCTGCATCAAAGGCGTCAGCCACAGGGGCAACGGCCTGCTGAGCCGCAGCTCCGAGCTGTCCGAGGGCATCCTGCGCCCCTGCTGTCGGGGCCTCACCAAGAGCTGCCGAAAGTTCCGCATCGAAGTCACTCTGTGGCTTCTTGAGGCTCTTCGGAGAATTCCCATAGGGGCTTGTCGGAGTCCCCGTTGCTGTCTGATTCTGTCCCATGTCTTACTCCTTAATTTTAAGGCCCTTTGCTTTGGCCGCTTCGAGAATTTTTGCCTTCTTCGCCGGGTCCCCTTTGCTCGCATCATAAAGTGACTGGAGCTTTCCGAGGTCTGGAGTTCCTGTTGGCGGAGGAGGAGTCGATTTGCTGCCCCCTGCAATTTCATTATAAAGGTCAGCGCCGTAAGTTTTCTTAAGCACATCGGAATCCGCTTGATATTCTTTTTTAATGGCTCGAATTCCTGCGACGATGTCAGAAGAGGAGCTTGCTCCTGTGACGAGGGAAGTGAAACCACCGCCTTCGCCGATGGCAACTTCCATACCGATAGAGCGGAGAATTCTGTTCATTTCTTTTTCTCCCCCTCCGGCACCAGTCACTTTCTTAATTACGGAGTTACCAAGCTGCAGGAGTTCCTGCCTGTTTTTTCTTTCTTCCGGAGAGACTTGTCCTATGGGAA
>JAYSYM010000592.1:0-3130 GCA_043727635.1 Bdellovibrionales bacterium
ATGTCACAACTTCTCGGACAATCTTCTTGGGTCTTAATCGCGTGGGTTGTCGCAGGCCTTCTCTCATCTACAGGCGCACTTGCTTACGCTGAACTCGGAATGCTTTTTCCAAAAGCTGGCGGCGAATACGTATACATGCGTGAAGCCTACGGCGACTTAGCTGGTTTTCTTTGGGGCTGGCAAAGATTTTGGGTTTCAAGCCCAGGTTCAATTGCAGCTTACGCTGTTGGCGCTGCAACTTTCACCGCTCCGCTAGTTGATCTAAGTGTATTCGGCGGCACTTCGGGTCTTGCGATCATTTTCATTTTGATCTTCACGATGATTAATTGCTTTGAAGTCACCTTCGGTGGACGAGTGCAGTCGTTCATGACGTTCTTCAAAATTTTCTTAATCCTCTTTATCGCAATCGGAATTTTTGGTTTCTCGACTACTGGGAGCATGTCGCATCTGCAGGAGACCTCAGGGCAAGCATTCAACATCAGCGCATTTGGAGCAGCAATGCTCGCTGCCCTTTGGGCATTCGATGGCTGGAACAATATGCCTATGGTTGCCGGAGAAATTAAAAACCCATCGCGAAATATTCCGCTCGCACTTGGTTTAGGAGTTGGTACGATCCTCGTTATCTATCTCTTGGCAAACTTTGCTTACTTCTACGCTCTACCGTTTTCGGAAGCACTAACAGCAAACTCTAAGTTCAATCCGCAGGCTCTCCCGATCGCAACCAAAGCCTCATACACATTTTTAGGCCCTGCAGGTTATTCGATTCTGGCATTTGCGTTTATGTTCTCTGCAGTTGGCGCGATGAACGGATCAATCTTAAGTTCTTCGCGAGTTCCATTTGCGATGGCACGCGATGGATTGTTTTTTCAAGCTGTCGGATTGCTTCACCCAAAAACAAAAACACCTATTGTTTCGTTAATTGTTCAGGCGATTCTCTCGATAGTTTTAGCACTGTCTGGAACTTTCGATCAGCTAACTGATTACGTCGTATTTGCATCTTGGATTTTCTATGCCCTATGCACAGGCTCACTCTTTATTTTCCGCCGCAAGCATCCGCATGCCGAACGACCATACAAGGCACTTGGTTATCCCGTGCTACCAGCGATCTTCATCATCATGACTTGCTTACTTCTGGTCAATACGTTGATTACGAGCCCTCGCGAATCACTCACAGGCTTAGCGATCATCGCAGCTGGTGTTCCTGCTTTCTGGTACATGAAGAGGACGCAGCGAAAAGCGAAGCAGGGTCTGAACTAAGTTTACTCTCTCAAATCAAAACGCTGGATGAAGGACCAGCGTTCTCTGAACCATTTTTCAAAACGTCCACACAATCTACCTAAGTGCTTGAGGAATTAAGCGCGAAGGTTTTCCATGCTTATCCTATGAACGTAACTCACTTACCTTTTAATTTAAGAAAAAGCAGTTTTCAAAACTTTGATGCCGAAATCGTGCATTTCTATCCGGTCGGAGAAATGCTTAAGAAAATTCGCGAAGCTACTGGGGAATTTCCGAGAGCAGCACTTTATGAACTCCGGGATCTTGGCTACGAGAGCTTATTTGAGCAAGCGTGTGCGTGTATTATTTCAGTTCGCACGTTAGATGAAGTTAGTCTTCCGGCTTCACTCAAACTTTTTAACCAAGCTCCATCACCTTACGATGTGAACCGCTTAGACGAAGAAGAAATTTTTGAATTGATTAAACCTGCTAGCTTCGCTCGAGAAAAGGCAAAGGCCCTTAAATCAATCGCTAAAATTACTGTCGAGAAATTCGACGGCGAGCTACCAGCTGATTACGAAACACTTACTAATCTTCCGGGCCTGGGACCTAAACTGGCCAACTTAGTTTTAGGAATTGGCGGAAAAATTCCCACTCTCGAAGCTGATCTACATGTCCACCGAATTACGAATCGCTGGGGCTATCTCAACACCGAGACGTCGGAGCAAACTCTTCTAACCTTGGCTCGCAGGCTTCCGAAGAAGCACTGGACAGAACTTAACGAAATTCTTGTTCCATTCGGAAAGCACATTTGTCAGGGAAAAAAACCTAAATGTTCGATTTGTCCTGTGTTTCAACATTGCGAGCGCAATGGAGTGAAGAGTTCGCTCTAAAGAGCAGTCTTCATAGCTTGCTCTAGCTCAGCTTCAGTCGGTTTTACTAAAAACTCATACACTGCAGGGTCAGAGCTCACGCGATTGGGAGATTGAGATGTTACTTCGAGTTTGTAGGCGCCGGGCTTTAACTTTCCAAATCGCACATCGGTAGTTTCTTGCTTCGCAATTTCTTTCATCGGAGTCCACTCCACTTCGTCGAGTGCCTTGCGAGAAAGTTTCACTTTGAATGTTTTTGATGCTTGCGAGCCTCTCCACTTAATCATCTGGTTCAGGACTTGGACCTTCGGGCCAACCTCAACCGGAAAAACTTTTTCTGTGATAAGTGGTTTCATCAATTGTTTTCCGAGTACTTTGAAATTTCCGATTTGAGGCGCTGCTAAGTAGCCAATCGATCGATCAGTCAAAAAAGTAACCTGCCAAGCATAAGTCTTTGCAGCAGGAAGAGTAAGAAGCTTCTTTGCGGATTTACTTTTGAACTCTCGCGCGTTTTTTTCTTCATCGAACCAAATCCGAAGCGTGTATTCTTTCGCTCCAAGTATCGGTGTCCAATGGAACTCAACTTGAGCGCGCTTTTCTTTTGGCTCAGAAACTTCAGCACCTTCAGCAGGAGAAATTAACTGAACTGCTTTGGGAGTCACTTCAACTTCTGTTTCGCTACTCCAAGGTCCGAAATAACCGGTCGTCTTTTCTCGAGAGCGGATTTGAAACTTGTAATTACCTTGCGGCAGTTTTTGCGTGAGCTTAGTGTCGCTACTTAAAAATTTTAGAACTTCGCCACCCGAAGCAGATGTAAGCTTCACTTCGTAAGATGTCGCATCTTCAATCTGCTCCCACTCAATATCAAGCGTTGCCTCGGCGTTAGCCGCAGCTACTGAAGCTTGCTGTGCAGCTGTCGATAGACTTGGGGTTGGCGTGGGCGATGGCACCTGAGCCCAAGCAGAGCTGCTCAATAGTATTAATAGTAGTGAAACTCGCAGCATTACAGATGCTTTTCTGCCGTGAACTGAAGGATCGGCGGT
>JAYSYM010000593.1:0-9501 GCA_043727635.1 Bdellovibrionales bacterium
GAAAGCCAAGCGCCTTTATTCAGTGAAAGATCATCCTGATTTAATTTGGCAGGAATTTAAAAACAGTCTGACCGCCTTCAACGCTCTTAAAAAAGGAGAGTTCGAGGGAAAGGGTAAGCTTAATCGAGATATTACGACACTGATTTACAAACTTCTCGAAAGGCGCGGTATAAAGACTCACCGAGTGGCTGAGCCTGGCACGAACGACATGATCACTAAACAGCTAAAAATGCTGAAGCTTGAAGTTGTTGTTCGAAATGTGTTAGCAGGCTCGACTGCAAAGAAGTTCAATCTCGAAGAGGGAACCCCGCTCGATAAGCCACTTCTTGAGTTCTTCTACAAAGAAGATGCGCTAGCTGATCCGTTCATCAGCGACGAACAGGCGTTAATGCTGAAGGTTGTTCCTGCCCAGGCTGATCTGGACCGAGTTAAGGCGAGAGCACTTTCTATTAATGCTGCTTTGCTCGAAATTTTCGAAGCTGTTGAAATTCGCTTAATCGATTTCAAAATAGAATTCGGGGTCGATACTTCGGGTGAGCCAATCTTGGCTGACGAAATCACTCCGGACAGCTGTCGTTTGTGGGATAAACAAACAAACGAA
This sequence comes from Bdellovibrionales bacterium, assembly GCA_043727635.1. GTDB lineage: Bacteria > Bdellovibrionota > Bdellovibrionia > Bdellovibrionales > JAMPXM01 > JAYSYM01. The sequence continues at coordinate 602 of JAYSYM010000593.1, forward strand.
AAAATGGATAAAGATCGCTTTCGTCGAGACCTCGGTTCGATCAAAGAAAACTATGAGCAAGTCTATGAGCGACTGTTAAATAAATGGGGACCAACGCTATGATTAAAATCGGTGTCAAAGTTATGCCGCGAAAAGAAGTTCTCGATACTCAAGGTCGCGCGGTTGAAAATACTCTTCGCCAATCTGGGCAAAATGTTTCAGCTTGCCGCGTAGGTCGTTACGTCCTCCTTGAATTTCCCGACGGTGATCAAGCTGCAGCGTTGGCGAAGGCAAAAGAGATTGCAGAAACTGTGTTACATAATCCTCTCATCGAAAGTTACGAGTTAGACGCCCAAGGAAATAACTGATGATCCAAAAAACTAACAGGAAGTGTGGGGTCATCAGATTTCCGGGAACCAATTGTGATCGAGATGTTTTTGGCGCAATTGAAAATGCAGGTCATGAGGCCGTGTGGTTATGGCATCAAGATCAGTTTGATCCGAAAGCGTACAGCGCTTTGTTTTTACCTGGCGGATTCAGTTACGGAGATTACTTACGAGCTGGAGCATTAGCGGCTAGGTCACCAGTGATGAAATCAGTTCGTGAAACTGCAAAGCATGGCGTACCCATTCTCGGAATTTGTAATGGCTTCCAAATCTTATGCGAAGCCGGACTTCTTCCTGGTGTATTGACACGAAATAAAACTCTTCGCTTCAATGATGACTGGGTTACGTTGATTAACTTTGGCTCGAATCAGCATTTTGCCGGCACTTTAAAATCTGAAGAACGTGTGCGGTTGCCGATCGCTCACGCTGATGGTCGATACCATATCGATGACGATGGCCTTCGTGAAATTCAAGACAATGAACAGATTTGGTTTCTGTACGAAGACAATCCAAATGGTTCAGTTGGCAACGTTGCTGGCGTAATGAATAAAGAAAAAAACGTAGCTGCACTCATGCCTCACCCGGAACGAGCGATGTTCGACTGGATGGGTGGCAAAGATGGATTTTCATTCTTTAAGTAGGGATTAAAGTGGAAGCACTCGTAGAACTAAAGACAAAGTTAAAGACCTATCGACTTAACGAAAAAGAATACGAGATGATTTGCTCGCTTCTTGGTCGTGAGCCTAAAAATGTTGAATGGGCGCTGTTCTCGGCTTTATGGAGCGAACACTGCTCATACAAAAGCTCGAAGATTCATCTGAAAAAACTTTTCAATAAGTCAGAACGAGTAGTTCAGAGTTTCGGCGAGAATGCTGGAGTGGTTGATCTTGGACAAGGCGAGCGTGTTGCTTTTAAAATTGAAAGTCATAATCACCCAAGTTTCATTGAGCCATATCAAGGTGCTGCGACAGGTGTCGGCGGAATTTTAAGAGATATTTTCACCATGGGTGCTAGGCCGATAGCACTTGCGAACTATCTTTGCTTTGGTGAGCCGAAGGCTCCGCGAATGCAAACTCTCGTTGATGGAGTGGTGAGAGGAATTGGTGGTTACGGAAATTGCGTTGGAGTACCAACGATTACTGGTCAAACCGAATTTCACTCATCGTACAATAACAACATTCTCGTTAATGCTATGGCGGTCGGTCTATTCAGGCCGGGTGAGAAGGTATTCCTATCTAAAGCAAAGGGCGCCGGGAACTGGGTGGTTTACGTCGGTGCAAAAACTGGTCGCGATGGTGTGCACGGCGCAAGTATGGCCTCTGAATCGTTCGGTGAAGACTCAAAAGCAAAACGTCCGACCGTTCAAATCGGCGATCCATTTTACGAAAAGCTTCTCATTGAGTCGTGCCTTGAAGTAATGGCCGAAGATTTAGTTGTAGCTATTCAAGATATGGGTGCAGCTGGTCTTACGAGTTCAAGTTTCGAAATGGCTTCAAAAGGTGGCGTAGGTCTTAGCCTGCACTTAGATCAAGTCCCACTTCGTGATGAGAGCATGAGTCCCGAAGATATTTTATTAAGTGAAAGTCAGGAGCGAATGCTTTTGATTTGTGAGCCTGCGAAGTTCGAACGAATCAAATCAATTTTCGATCGCTGGGACTTAGACGCATGTAAAGTCGGCGAAGTTCATGACAAGCGAACCGTTGATCTTTTCTGGCACAACGAACTCTTAACGTCGATCGATCCAGATATCCTGGTTGAAAATGCTCCACAGTACGAGCGTCCGTTCAAAAAGTGGGAAGCCCACAGTGAAGTTAAGACAGCTGCTGAGCTTGGTACCGAAGTAGCCGACGTAAGAGGTACTCTCTATAAGTTGCTTCGAGATTCACGTGGTACCAGTCGCGATTGGATCTATCGTCAATACGATCAACGCGTTGGCGCGAACACGGTTCGAGATTGTCGCGACAGTGTCGGGATCGTTCGATTAGCCGATAGCAATCGTTCATTAGGTGTTGTTCTCGGTTGTCGTCCGCATGTGATGCGAATGGATGCTCAGATTGGTGGGGCTGATGCAGTAATTTATCCTGCGCTCGAGCTCGCAGCTAAGGGCTTTACGACACTTGCCGTGACAGATTGTTTGAACTTTGGAAATCCGGAGCGCGAGAAAATCATGACGGAGTTTGTTGCATCACTCAATGCGATGAGCAAAGCATGTGAGCGTCTGGTTGCACCAATTATTTCGGGTAACGTGAGTTTCTATAATGAAACAACAGGCCAGAATATTACATCGACTCCTTCTACTGGGCTAATCGGTCTGCGTGAAGAGGGCGACTTGATGGCGATTCCGGAATCGAAGTTTGTTAAAGCAAACAACCGTTTATATATCGTGAGAATTCCGATAATTAAATCGGGTGGGTACATTCAGGAAATTTCAAAAGGTGCCAGCAAGTTTATGGGGACTGCACGTCGCTACAGTGGTTTCAACATTGAAGAAGCTGCGGACTTCGTAAAAGCCGTCGAGCAAATCGCTAAATCACCATCTATTAAGAGTTCGAGAGTAGTTGGCAAGTTTGGCTTAGCTTACGCGCTCGGAAAGATGTGTTCCGATAAAATTGGAGCCATGATTCCTGAAAAATCGCTTAAAGCCATTCGCCCTGGGCTAAATGCTGATAGCCTCTTTGAAGAACACTTCTATGAAGTAATTTTCGAAGTCGACTCGTACAAGGAAACTCAGTTCCTTGAGATTTTCAACCTACAGCTAGACAACTTAAAAGATCTCGAAGCTCAAGCGCTCGGCGAAACTCAGGCTGACAAGTTGAATTTTGAAAACTTCTTTGAATGTCGAACTGAAATCTTGCGCGAAGAGTACGAGCGCGGATGGAAAGATAACTTTGAAGGACTCTATGCCAACTGATGACAGCCTACCATTCGACAAATTCAGGGACGAGTGCGGGGTGTTTGGCATCTGGAACCATCCCGAGGCAAGTCGTCTAACTTACCTAGGCCTCTATGCCCTTCAGCATCGCGGACAAGAGTCGGCAGGCATTGTAACGATGTATGAGAATAACCAACTCCATAAAAAGGGGTTGGGGCTCGTGCAAGATGTCTTTAATGAAACTGATTTAGATTTTTTAAAAGGCTCAGCAGCTATTGGCCATGTTCGTTATTCGACGACGGGTGGGAACACTCTTGGTAATGCTCAGCCACTTACGGCGCAACTTTACAGTGGTCCTATCGCAGTCGCTCACAACGGAAACATCGTGAATGCTGATCCATTGCGACTTGAGCTCAAATCTTCAGGCTCAATCTTTCAAGGTACGAACGACACAGAAGTTTTAATGCACTTAATCGCAAAGCACCCGAGTGACGATATGCTTGAGTGCCTTAAATCTTCTTTGCCACAGCTAGATGGCGCTTATAGTTTAACGTTCATGTCTCGCGATGCGATTTATGCAGCTCGTGATCCTTATGGGTTCCGACCCCTCGTGCTCGGCAGACTTCAGCATGCCGATGGTATGGCGACAGTCATCGCCAGCGAGACTTGCGCATTTGATTTGATCGGCGCGAAGTATGAGCGAGAAATTGCGCCGGGCGAGATCGTGAAGATAGATAAGAGCGGAGTTGTTACAACAATGTTGTCGATCAAAGCTCCGCGCCTAGCAGCTTGCGTGTTTGAACATGTTTACTTTGCTCGGCCTGATTCGGTTGTGTTCGGTACAAGCGTTTATGAATCAAGGAAGCGGGCGGGCGCAATTTTAGCTCGCGAAACCGGAGTCGATGCCGACATTATTGTTCCTGTTCCCGATAGCGGCGTGCCTTCAGCGATCGGCTACAGTGCGCAAATTGGAATCCCATTTGATTTTGGAATCATTCGTAACCACTACGTAGGCCGGACCTTCATCGAGCCTCAGCAGTCGATTCGCAATTTCGGAGTGAAAATAAAACTTAATCCACAAGCTCATCTATTGAAGGGTAAACGTGTGATTTTAGTGGATGACTCACTCGTGAGAGGTACGACCAGCAAGAAGATCGTAAACCTCGTTCGGCAAGCGGGCGCTAAAGAAGTTCATCTTCGAATCGCTGCACCTCCGACTACGGGTCCTTGTTACTACGGCGTTGATACTCCCCAAAAATCGCAATTAATTGCTTCAAGCCACTCGACCCAAGAGATTTGTAAGTTTGTCGAAGCTGACTCCCTCGGGTATCTTTCTATGGAGGGGTTATACGAGGCGGTCGGGCAAGGTTCGAATAAGTTTTGCGCCGCTTGCTTCGATGGCAATTACCCGACAAAACTTTTTGGTTTGGATAAGAGTGGCATCTAAAGCGAAATCATCTAACAAAGCAAAAGTTACCCGCAACGGGTGGGCCCCTTTAAAAAAAGGCGACCTCATCGATATCATCGCGCCTGCGTTTCGAACTGCAGATGAAGCGGTTGTCCGCGCTGAAGAATATTTAAAATCGCGAGGTTATCGCGTTCGTGTGCCATCAGATATTTTTGGCAAAGATGCGCTCTGCGCGCAAACTGATGAGATTCGGTTGAAGCAGTTAAAGTCAGCGTTACTTGCAAAAGACTCAAAGGCAGTTTGGTGTCTTCGTGGCGGATACGGTGGACTTCGATTAATTCCTGAATTAATGAAACTCAAAGCTCCGAAGCAAAGTAAGCTTTTTATTGGACTAAGCGACATTTCTTCACTGCACCTATATTTGCAACAGCAGTGGAAGTGGCCGACGATTCATGGCCCAATGGCTGATAAGATTTCTCAAGGAAATATGCCGACTGAGTTCACTGAAGAAGTATTTCGCGTGATCGAAGGTGTCGATGCGAAAATCAGCTTTGATTCGCTCACACCTTTGAATAGCGCCGCAATGAAGAAGAAAACTGTTCGCGGCGAAGTCACAGGTGGCAACCTCATGACGTTATCTTCGCACCTTGGAACAAAGCTTAAATGGAACACTAAGGGTAAAATTTTATTCTTCGAAGAAATCGGTGAGCACGATTACCGCATTGACCGAATCTTCGAGCACCTTCGCCAGGCCGGAATGATTGATCATGCGGCCGCAATCGTTCTTGGAGATTTCACCGATTGCGGAGTGAAAGATCGAACAGATAAAATTTGGCCGGTGATTCAGCGCTTTGCTGACTCAATAAAGATTCCAATGCTTCGCGGACTTCAAACCGGTCACGATCCAATTCAAAGAGCACTTCCATTTGGAACTCCCTCTGAACTTTACCTCGGCACTGAGGCTAAGCTTGTATGTGCTACAGGCGTGGCCGCGAAGTGAATCCTCTCGAGAAGCGTCTCATAAATATCATCGAGCCAGTTTTCAATGAGGCAACACCAGGATTGGTCTTCGAAGTTCATCACAAAGGAAAATTGAAAGCTCACGTCGAGCTCGGCAAAACTTCTCCCTACTATGATTGGGCCTCACTTACTAAAATTGTGTTTTCAGCCAGCGCCTGGATGTTTGCGCTCGACGATAAAAAATTTAAGCTTGATGATCCAGTTACCAAGTACCTCACGTGGTTTTACTCTGGTGCTCCTAAAAAATTCTGGCGTATCCAAGATCTAATGACTCACTCGGCAGGCCTTGAGTGGTGGAAGCCTTATTATTCGATGATCAAAGATCCGGGAAAGAACCCCGAGCAAAGTTGGAAACAACTCAAAGAGATCTTGCGCGCAGAAATGGAAAATCAAAGTTCAGGGCGTGTTCACGAAGTAACGACTAAAGAAGGCACTCTTCTAAAGCTTGATCCGAAGAAACAGCCAAAAAGTGTTTACTCAGATTTAGATCTTCTGATTCTTGGAGCAACTCTCGAAGAGGTCTATCAGAAGTCACTTCATGAAATCACTGCTGAAGTTTTGGATCGCCTTGGCCTGATCGAAACCGGTTACCATTTTGGCAATCAACCTGCCGGTCCTCGCGCGCTCTACGCTCCAACCGAAAGTAAGGCATTTTACGGAGAGACTAGAGCTGGTGAAGTACACGATGAAAATACTTGGGCTCTTGGTGGAGTAGCGCCGCACTCTGGTTTGTTTGGACCGATCGATGATCTAAGCGACTACGGGCTTTTGCTTCGCGGATCGTATTTTGATGATTTATCGAAAAACGATTCAAAGCGTTTCGCTACTTCGCGAACAACTCGAAAATTTCTGAAGCGAAGTATACCTACAGAAGTTGGTGACTGGGGCTTGCTCTTTATGATGCCTAACAAAGTGGGCGCAAGCTGCGGTCCAGAATTTAGCAGTTCTTCAGTGGGTCATTTAGGATTTACTGGCACTTCACTGTGGTTTGATCCTAAAAAAGATCTTCTCGTGACAGTACTTTCAAATCGAGTGCATCCTACGCGAGACAATATCAACATCAGGCTCCTTCGACCTTTATTACATACTGCTGTCGTCGAAGAATTAGAAAGGTAGGCCGTACCTTTTCTCAACACGGCAAGTTAGGTGAAATGATGGAATTATCAAAGTTAAAACCGGGCGCGCACATTCACATGATGGGCATTTGCGGAACAGCGATGGGTTCGCTTGCGGGATTGTTAAAAGAGCGTGGGTTTGTGGTTTCAGGAAGTGACCAAAACGTTTACCCGCCAATGTCGACTCAGCTTGAAAACTTGGGCATCAAAATTATGCAGGGCTACAAGCGCGAAAATTTGAATCCGCGACCTGATTTCGTAATTGTCGGCAACGTGATCTCAAAAACTTTCGACGAAGCTGACGAGCTTTTGAAATCTGATATTCCCTATACTTCGTTACCGAAGGCGATGGGCGAGATCATCATTGCTGATCGCCATTCAATTGTTGTTTCAGGTACTCACGGGAAAACTACAACAACTTCGTTGATGTCGTGGATTGCGCAGTCATTAGGCCATAAGCCTGGCTTCATGATTGGCGGTATCCCAAAAAACTTCGGTAAATCATATCAAGTCCCGGTAGGCGATTGGTTCATCATCGAAGGTGATGAATACGACACAGCATTTTTTGATAAAGTGCCAAAGTTCATTCACTATCGGCCGCGCTCAGTAATTTTAACTTCAGTCGAGTTTGATCACGCTGATATCTACCGCGATTTGGATCATGTGAAAGAGGCGTTCACAACACTTCTAGCTTTAATTCCTGAGAGCGGGAACTTAATTACGAACGCAGAAGATGCGAACATTACTTCGATTTTAAAAGCGGCGAAGGTAAAAAACGTAAAAACGTTTGGCTTAGCTAAAGGCGATTACCAAGCGCAAAACATTAAGTCAGAAGAGTCGGGCGGCGTGAGCTTCGATGTTGTCGTCGGCGGCAAGTCTCTCAATCGCGTAAAAACTCAGATGATCGGCGATTACAATATTCGAAACGCTTTAGCAGCGTATGCACTCGCTCGAGAGCTCGGCTGGAACGAAAGTAAAGTTGTTGAAGCTTTGGGCTCATTCGAGGGAGTGAAGCGTCGCCAAGAAATCATCGGCCAGCCAGGCGGAATTACCTTGATCGAAGACTTCGCCCATCACCCAACTGCCGTAGGGCAAACTATCGCTACAGTTCAGTCACGATACCCGAGCGCAAAAGTGTTTTCTATTTTCGAGGCTCGTTCAGCAACTTCTCGCCGTAAAGTATTTCAACAAGAATACGTCGATGCGTTCGCCAAAGCTCACGCAGTGTTACTGCCGCCTGCGTATGACCAATCAAAAATCGCTGAAGACGATCGCTTCTCTTCAGAAGATCTGATTCGCGATATTCGCGCGCGGGGAGCACAAGCAGATTTATGCGACTCCGTAGATGATATTGTAGCGAAAGTAAAAGAGCGCGCAAAACGCGGCGACGTAGTTTTGATTATGTCGAACGGCGGCTTCGGCGGAATTTATCAGAAACTCAAAGACGCTCTCGCTTAAAATCCAGAGAATTCCCGCGGTAGCGCGGAAAAACGTACTAAAAAAATCGAGCCATGGGAGTCGCTCGCTTCACGGGATATGTGGGCAAGCGTCGCGAGTTCAATGTTGGTATATTGTCATTTTTGCCAATATACGAACATTGGCGCAGCGATGACTTTAGCGCTGCCGAACAGAAGTGATGGCTAGAGCTTCCCGGATCGAAGAGTCGCTTAGGCCAGCCTTTTTTCGAAGTCGATCAAGAATTGGATCGTCTTCACTAATGGGAACGCTTAAATCGATGCGACAGCCCTGACAAACTTCAAATGGAAGGTCGATATAAGGACAATCAACGAGCTCATCTAAATCCTTACATCCACATAGCGGGCAGACATTCCCGAAGAGCGAAGATCTAATGTCGTGACTTAACTGTCGTCCGAATTGCCGGAAGCGCCGCTTCCGCAACATATGCTTATAAGTTTGCAAGCAAAGCGAAATATCTTTCAACGTCCAACCTATCGGGCTTCTTCGGTGACGAGGAACTCTTTCCACTTAGAGATTAGTTGCGGAGTCATGTGTGCGTAGCACACGGTGCCTTGAGTGGCAGGCTCACGCTTAGTGATCTGCGTTTGGCGGCCCAACTCGTAAATCAAATATTCTTCCGATTTAGGGAAGTAGAGTTCAAC